>NC_006462.1 GCF_000091545.1 Thermus thermophilus HB8 | reverse complement strand
GTTTATGCGGGGTATGCGGGAGGTGCAAGTTTTGAGGCTGCCAAGGCGTGTCGTCGGTGATGCAGGGAATGCCGTTGAGCTCGCACTGGTCCGCCACCGGCACCGTGGTTTCCGGGGTGTTTCCGGCCACCACCAGGTGGACCCGGTCTTTAAGGATGAGTTCCGCGGTCACCTCGGCGGCGCGGTTGGGGTTGGACTGGGAATCCTTGTATACGATTTCCAGGTTATAGGGTTATAGGTCCTTCCCCCGACCCGCACCTTACCGCCGGTGGCTTTGCGCACCTGCTCCAGGGTGAAGTCGTCGGGCTGGGCGAAGGCCGCAAGGGGGCCGGTCCTAGGGCTGACGAAGCCGATCTTGATCGTGCCGCTCTGGGCCTTGCCCAGGCCGTGGAAGGCCGAGCCCACCACCAGAGCGCTGGTCCACTTGAGAAAATCCCGCCTTGAAGGTTTCATTGTGGCTCCTCCTTGCAATTAGGGGGCCTGGGGAAGTTCCAGGCCCCCGCGCAAACTTCCCCGCTAGTCCGCCGCCACCTGCTCTTCTACATCCGGCGTGCCGTAGAGGAAGAACTCGGCGGGCAGGGGGCTACCGTACCAGATGATGCCGGCCTCGAGGGTTTCCTCCGTCCACTTGATGGGCTTCCAGTCGGGATCAAAGATGAGGTAGCCGGGGTCGCCGAAGAGCTCCACCCGGTTCCCGCCGGGCTCGAGGACGTACATGAACATGGCCTGGCTGATGCCGTGCTTGCCGGGGCCGGCCTCGATCTTGATCCCTACCTCGCGGAAGACGTCGGCGATGTTGTTCAGGTCATGGGGGTAGCCGTACCAGTAGCAGATGTGGTGCAGACGCCCCTTGGCCCTCTTGCCGTCCCGCATGAAGGCGATCTCGTGGACCAGGGGGCTCACGCTGATCCAGGCCCCGGCCTCGGTGCCGTCCTTCATGACGATGTGCTCCCGGAGGCGGAAGCCTAGGTGCTCCATCATGAAGTTCTTGTTGACGGTGACGTCCGAGGCCAGGAGGTTCACGTGGTCCAGGCGGCGCACGGGCACGCCCCTCAGGGGCCGCTTCTGGGGACGGTTGAGGAGGGGGGTCTTCTTGTCCTCGGGGGGCTCGTAGTACTCCACCTCCCAGAGGAGCTCCATGGGGTGCCCGTCCGGGGTGGTGAAGCGGTAGGCGGGCCCGTGGCCGAGGTCCCCGTCAATCCAGCCCTTGCCAAGGCCCGTGGCCTCCAGGGCCTTCACCCGGCGTTCCAGGGCCTGGGGGGAGCTGGTGCGCCAGGCCACGTGGCCCAGGCCGGGCTTGGGGGCCTCGGTGATCTTCAGGGTGTGGTGGTACCAGTCCTCGTAGGCCCGCATGTACACGGACTGCCCCTCCTGCTTCGTGACCTCCATGCCCAGGAGATCGCGGAAGAACCAGAGGGTCCCTTCGGGGTTGGGGGTGTAGATCTCCACGTGGGCCAGCTGGTGCACGTCAAAAATCGGCTCCGGCTTCATGGTTTACCTCCCTCGTTTTGGCCTTGAGGCCAGTTGTATGCTAGGTACTTGAAAGTGTAAAGCGCAAGGGGGGTGTTCGCTATAGTCAAATCCCGCTCCCGCATGAAGAGGTGTTGAACGGCGGGGTGGTGTTCGCCATAGTCAAACGCAAGCGGGATGCGAGGAACACGCCGGGGGTCCTCAGGACCCCGGCGCGGCCGTGGAGGAACCTTAGGCCTCCGTGGGGTTGATGAGGTCAGGCACCTTCCAGCCCTCCAGGTCGTACTCCCCGAGGAACTTGTCCACGAAGGCCCTGAGGGCCTCGTTGACCCCGGCGGCCTCCATCGCCCCCAGAACCTCTATGCGGATGTTCTCGTGGTTCCCAGCGTAGTTGCGCTCGTAGAGCTCGTGGCGGCCACCGAACTCCGTGCCCACGGCGTCCCAAAGCGCCTTCATGATCTTTACCCGGGTGACGGCGTCCACCCCGTTGCCCCGCACGTACTGGTCCAGGTACCGCCGGATCTGGGGGTTCTGGAAATCCTTGGCGTGGGAGGGCAGGTAGATGAGGGCGCTCGCCAGGTCGCGCTCAATGATGTCCTTGATTTTGGGGTAGACCTCCGGGGCAAGCACCCGGTAGGTGAGGCCCGCCCAGAGGTTGGGCAGGACGTACCCGTCCACCCAGGGCATGGGGTCGCGGGCCATGGCCTCCGTGAGGGCCCAGAAGAGGTTGCGGTAGGTGAGGATCTCGCCCAGTCGGGCCTGGACGCCGCGGAACTGGGAGGCCCCGGTGACGTCCAGGGCCTTCATCGTGAGGCCGGCGATGAAGTCCAGCTTCACCGCCAGGCGGGTGCACCCCTGGAAGGGGAAGCGGTGGACGAAGCCCGAGAGGGGGAAGAAGGCGTTCACCTTCTCCACGTCCCCGTAGACGAAGACGTTCTCCCAGGGCACCAGCACGTTGTCAAAGACGAGGATGGCGTCGTTCTCGTCCAGGCGGCTGGAGAGGGGGTAGTCAAAGGGGCTCCCTGTCTTGGCGGCGATGAACTCGTAGGAGGCCCGGGAGATGAGCTTGACCCCCTTGGCGTCCATGGGCACCACGAAGATGAGGGCGAACTTCTTGTCCTTGATGGGAAGGGGCCCGTAGTGGGCGATGAAGTTCACGTGGGTGAAGGCGCTCCCCGTGGCCACCACCTTGGCCCCCGAGACCACGATGCCCGCGTCCGTCTCCCGCTCCACGTGCATGTAGACGTCCCCCACCTCCTCCACGGGCTTGTGCCGGTCCACGGGGGGGTTGACGATGGCGTGGTTCCAGTAGAGGAGCTTTTCCTGGGTTTCCTTGTACCAGCGGCGGGCGTTTTCCTGGTAGGGGGCGTAGAACTCGGCGTTGGGCCCCAGGGTGCCCACGAAGGCCGCCTTGTAGTCGGGGCTGCGGCCGCCCCAGCCGTAGACCGTCCGTTGCAGTTCGGCGATGGTGTCCCGGGCCTTGAGGAGGTCCTCGGCGCTCCGGGGCCCCACGAAGAAGGGGTGGGTCCAGCCGTTGCCGGACTCGGTGGGCACGGTCCACTTCCAGCCCGAGGGGTCCTTAGAGCGCTCCAGGTCCTCCTTGTGGAGCTCGTGCAGCCGGTCGTACCAGCGGGCGAACATGCGGGCGGTGTTGCGGAAGGCGGGGTGGGTGGTCACGTCCTTCACCCGCTCGCCCATGAAGTAGACCTCCCGGCCGTCCCGGAGGCTCTCCAGGTACTCCTCGCCCGTCATGGGCCGGGCCAGCGCCTTGAGCCGCGCATGTACCTGCTCGTTCATTCCAAACCCTCCTTTCTTTACCCCTTTGGGGTTCGCTAAGTGACTTTAGAGGGAAGAGGCCCTTTTGCAAAGGGGCGGGTTCGCTGAAGGCGAACGGAAACTTCGGTCCCGGCTACAAAATCACGGGACAAATCTCGGGAGCGCCTTCGGCTGAGCAGAGTTCGGGACTTCGGCGGCGAGCCTTTGTTCGGTTATGGCGAACATACTTGTTGTGGGGTTTACCCCAAAAGGACTACGCTACCGCTTGAGGGCCGTGCCGAAGGTAATCCGGAGCGTCAAGAAGGCCATGGAGCTCTTGGACCTCTTCACCGAGGAGCGTCCCGAGTGGGGGGTCACGGAGCTCGCCCAGGCCCTGGGGCTTCCCAAGGCCACCGTGCATGGTCTCCTCTGCTCCTTGGTGGAGGGGGGGGTACTCCACCGCCTGCCCTCGGGGCGGTACCGCCTGGGCTGGCGCATTCCCCTGCTCAACCGCGTTCTCATGGAGTCGGTTCCCCTTCGCCTCGAGGCCCGCCCCCGCATGGCCCGCCTGGCCGAGCTCTACGGTGAGACCGTGCACCTGGCGGTGTTGGAGCGGGGCAGGGTGCTCTACCTGGAGAAACAGCAAGGGAACCGGGCCATTCAGGTGAACATCACCGGCGTGGGCGCCTACCTCTACGCTCACGCCTCTGCCCTTGGCAAGGTCCTCCTGAGCGGCCTGAGCGAGAAGGAGGTGATCGCCGTTGTCAGGACCCACGGTTTGCCCGCCCTCACCCCCAACACCATCACCACCCTGGAGGAACTCCTTTCCGAGCTCAGGGGGGTGCGGGAGCGGGGCTACGCCTACGATCTGGAGGAGTACCTTCCCGACCTCTGCTGCGTGGCGGCCCCCATCCGGGACCACACGGGGGAGGTGATAGCCGCCCTGAGCTTTTCCGTCCCCAAGTACCGGTTTTTGGAGATGAAGCAGGCCTACCGGAACGTCATCGTGGAAGCGGCCAAGGAGATCTCCGAGGCCTTAGGTTACGAGGAGGCGAGAGGGAGGAGAGGTTATGTCCGAAAGGGTTAAGGTAGCCATCCTGGGCTCCGGCAACATCGGGACGGACCTGATGTACAAGCTCCTGAAGAACCCGGGCCACATGGAGCTTGTGGCGGTGGTGGGGATAGACCCCAAGTCCGAGGGCCTGGCCCGGGCGCGGGCCTTAGGGTTAGAGGCGAGCCACGAAGGGATCGCCTACATCCTGGAGAGGCCGGAGATCAAGATCGTCTTTGACGCCACCAGCGCCAAGGCCCACGTGCGCCACGCCAAGCTCCTGAGGGAGGCGGGGAAGATCGCCATAGACCTCACGCCGGCGGCCCGGGGCCCTTACGTGGTGCCCCCGGTGAACCTGAAGGAACACCTGGACAAGGACAACGTGAACCTCATCACCTGCGGGGGGCAGGCCACCATCCCCCTGGTCTACGCGGTGCACCGGGTGGCCCCCGTGCTCTACGCGGAGATGGTCTCCACGGTGGCCTCCCGCTCCGCGGGCCCCGGCACCCGGCAGAACATCGACGAGTTCACCTTCACCACCGCCCGGGGCCTGGAGGCCATCGGGGGGGCCAAGAAGGGGAAGGCCATCATCATCCTGAACCCGGCGGAACCCCCCATCCTCATGACCAACACCGTGCGCTGCATCCCCGAGGACGAGGGCTTTGACCGGGAGGCCGTGGTGGCGAGCGTCCGGGCCATGGAGCGGGAGGTCCAGGCCTACGTGCCCGGCTACCGCCTGAAGGCGGACCCGGTGTTTGAGAGGCTTCCCACCCCCTGGGGGGAGCGCACCGTGGTCTCCATGCTCCTGGAGGTGGAGGGGGCGGGGGACTATTTGCCCAAATACGCCGGCAACCTGGACATCATGACGGCTTCTGCCCGGAGGGTGGGGGAGGTCTTCGCCCAGCACCTCCTGGGGAAGCCCGTGGAGGAGGTGGTGGCGTGAGCTGGGACCTTTCCACGGCCAAGCCCCCGGTGGTGGTGGACACCACCCTGCGGGACGGCTCCCACGCCCACCGGCACCAGTACACGGTGGAAGAGGCCCGGGCCATCGCCCAGGCCCTGGACGAGGCGGGGGTCTACGCCATAGAGGTCTCCCACGGGGACGGGCTTGGGGGAAGCTCCCTCCAGTACGGCTTCTCCCGCACGGACGAGATGGAGCTCATCCGCGCGGTGCGGGAGACGGTGCGGCGGGCCAAGGTGGCGGCCCTCCTCCTTCCCGGGATCGGCACCCGGAAGGAGCTCAAGGAGGCGGTGGAGGCGGGGATCCAGATGGTCCGCATCGCCACCCAGTGCACCGAGGCGGACATCTCGGAGCAGCACTTCGGCATGGCCAAGGAGATGGGCCTGGAGGCGGTGGGCTTCCTCATGATGAGCCACATGCGCCCTCCCGAGTTCCTCGCGGAGCAGGCCCGCCTCATGGAAGGGTACGGGGCGGACGTGGTCTACATCGTGGACTCGGCGGGGGCCATGCTCCCGGAGGACGCCTACGCCCGGGTGAAGGCCCTGAAGGAGGCCCTCTCCCGGGCCAAGGTGGGCTTCCACGCCCACAACAACCTGGGCCTCGCCATCGGGAACACCCTGGCGGCCCTGGCCGCGGGGGCGGACTGGGTGGACGCCACCCTAAGGGGCTACGGGGCGGGGGCGGGGAACGCCCCCTTGGAGGTCCTGGCTGCCGTCTTGGACAAGGCGGGGCTCAACCCGGGCCTGGACGTCTTCAAGCTCCTGGACGCCGCCGAGTACGTGATGGGGCCCATCCTCCACTTCCAGCCCTACCCCGACCGGGACTCCGTGGCCATCGGCTACGCCGGGGTCTACTCCACCTTCCTCCTCCACGCCAAGAGGATCGGGAAGGAACTGGGCGTGGACCCCTTGGCCATCCTCCTGGAACTCGGCCGCCGCCAGGCGGTGGCGGGGCAGGAGGACTGGATCCTGCGGGTGGCCCTGGAGCTCAAGGAGAAGGAGGCGGGGGCCCTCGCGGACTAGGGGGAGGCCATGAGGCGCGTAGGGTTTATCGGCCTTGGGCGCATGGGCCTCCCCATGGCCCAGAACCTGGCGAGGGCGGGTTACGAGGTGTTGGCCTGGAACCGCACGCCCAAGGAGGCGGAGGGCCTTGTCCTGGTGGGAAGCCCTAAGGAGGCGGCGGGAACGGGCCTGGTCATCACCATGCTGGCGGACGACGCCGCCACGGAGGCCGTCCTAGGGGAGATCCTGGAGGGGCTTCCCGAGGGGGGGCTCCACATCGCCATGAGCACCCTGGGGGTGCCCTACTCCCGCGCTTTGGAGGAACGGCACAAGGCGGCGGGGCGGCGCTACCTGGCGGCCCCCGTCTTTGGGAGGCCCGAGGCGGCGGCCTCCCGAGCGCTCCGCATCGTGGTGGCGGGGGAGGCCAGGGACGTGGAGGAGGCGAGGCCTATTCTTTCGGCCTTGGGCCAGGAGGTCCACGTGGTGGGGGAGCGTCCCCACCAGGCCCACGCGGTGAAGCTTGGGGGGAACTTCCTCATCGCGGCCATGCTAGAGGCCCTTTCCGAGGCCTACGTGCTGGTGGAGAAGAACGGGGTGAAGCGGGAGGCCTTTTACGAGGTGGTGCGGGCCTTTTTCCGCTCACCGGTTTACGAGAACTACGGCCGCATTCTTTTGGAGCGGCGCTTTACGCCTCCGGGCTTTGCTTTGCGCCTTGGGCTCAAGGACGTGCGCCTCATCCACCAGGCGGCGGACACCACCCACACCCCCATGCCCCTTGCCCACCTGCTTTTGGACCGGATGCTGGAGGGGGTGGCCCGGGGGATGGGGGAGGAGGACTGGACCGCCATCCTTAAGCTCGCCGAGGCCCACGGAGGTTTGGCGTGATCGATCCCACGGAGTTCCGCAGGACCCTGGGGCGCTTCGCCACGGGGGTGACGGTGGTCTCCGCCTACGACGAGGGGGGAAACCCCAGGGGGCTCACGGCCAACGCCTTCATGTCCGTCTCCCTGGACCCTCCCCTGGTCCTGGTTTCCCTGGACAACCGCTCCCGGACGAAGCCCGTTTTGGAGCGGGCGGGCCGCTACGGGGTGAGCGTTCTCGCCGAGGAGCAACGGGCCCTTTCCGACCACTTCGCGGGCCGTCCCCAGGAGGGGCTGGAGATCGCCTTTGAGGAGCGGGCGGGGGTGCCCCTCCTGAAGGGGGCCCTGGCCCAGGTGGCGGCCCGGGTGGTGGCGGTCTACCCCGGGGGGGACCACACCCTCTTCCTGGGGGAGGTGGAGTACCTCTCCTGGCGGGAAGGGAGGCCCCTCCTCTACTACGCGGGCCGGTACGGCCGGCTGGGAGAGTGGGGTTAAATGTGGCTTAGGGCGCAAAAGGAGGTGAGGAAGCGGCCATGATGAGGCCATGGAAAAGGGCTGGGACCTTTCCCCTCCCCGCTGCGACCTCTGCGGGCGGGCCCTCACCTGGCGGGAAGGGCGGGACCACCTCTACTACTACACCGCCGCGGGGCACACGGGGCTCCTTATGGTCTGCTCCCGCTGCCGTGCGGAGGCGGAGGAGCTTCTTCCCCCCAACCTGCACAGGGCCCTTCCTCCCTGGGGGGGCCTGGCCTACCTCTACAGCCGCAGGCGGGCCTGAGAGGGGGTGGGGCTAGTGGGGGCCTGGGTCCTCCTGGCCCTCTTAGCGGGGGCGGTCCTCCCCTTGCAGGCGGGGGTCAACGCCGAGCTCGCCCGGGTGGTGGGGGGGCCTGTGCGCTCGGCCCTGGTCTCCTTCGCCGTGGGCACCCTGGCCCTCTTCCTTCTGGCCCTTCTCCTCACAGGGCCCTCCTGGCCCTGGGGCCGGATGCTCCAGGCCCCCGCGTGGGTGTATGTGGGAGGGCTTCTTGGAGCGGTGTACGTGGTTTCCGTGATCGTCCTGGCGCCTAGGCTTGGACCTCTTCTCACCTTCGCCCTGGTGATCGCCGGGCAGCTTCTCGCCTCCCTCCTCCTGGAGCACCTGGGTCTCCTCTACGCCCGCCATCCCGTGAACCTCCCCCGCCTCCTCGGCCTCTTGCTGGTGCTCCTCGGGGCTTACCTGGTGCGGAGGTTCTGATGGTGGTGCTCAAGGTGACCCTACTGGAGGGCCGCCCCCCCGAGAAGAAGCGGGAGCTGGTGCGGAGGCTCACGGAGATGGCTTCCCGCCTCCTCGGCGAGCCCTACGAGGAGGTCCGGGTCATCCTCTACGAGGTGCGCCGGGACCAGTGGGCGGCGGGGGGCGTGCTCTTCTCGGACAAGGAGGGGACATGACGCTTCTTGAGGCGGTAGAGAAGGCCCGCGCGGAGAGGAGGACCCTTTCCGGCGGGCGGGACTGGGGGGTGGGCCTGGAGGAGGCCTACCGCATCCAGGAAGCCCTCTTCCCCGGGCCCCTCAAGGGCTACAAGCTGGGCCTGGTCTCCGAGGCCAAGCAGCGGCAGATGGGGATCGCCGAACCCATCTTCGGCCGGGTGCACCCGGGGATGCTCCTGGAGCGGGTGGTCCTGGAGGCCTTTGTCCAGCCCCGCCTCGAGCCCGAGGTGGCCGTGGTCCTGAAGGAGGACCTGCCCCCCGGGGCCTCCGTGGGGGAGGCCTATCGGGCGGTGGGGGGGTACTTCCTTGCCGTGGACGTCCTGGACTCGGTGTGGGAGGGCTACCGCTTCACCCTCCCCGAGGTGGTGGCGGACAACACCTCCGGGGGCGGCTTCCTCCTGGGAAGGAGGCGCTTCTCCCGGCTTCCCCAAGGAAGCCTCCGGGCCTACCTGAACGGGGAGAAGGTGGCCGAGGGCCCCGTGGAGGCCCTGGGGGACCCGGGGAGGAGGCTCCTTTGGCTTGCGGAGAGGGTCGGGGGGCTTCGGGCGGGCCAGGTGGTCTTCCTGGGCTCCCCGGCCCAGGCGGTGCCCCTCGCGCGGGGCGTCCTGGAGGTCTGGGGCGGGGGGGACGTGCTCCTCGCCCGGGTGGTGTAGGAGGTGCGCCATGGTGGAACCCAAGATCTACAAGGAGACGGTGGAGCGGCTTGAGGCTTTGGGCTTTCCCTTCCGGCTTCCCCTCGAGGTCACCCACTACATCGGGGGGGAGTTCGTGCGGGGGGAAAACTTCTTCCCCGTGGTCTACCCGGCCACGGGGGAGGTGATCGGCACCGCCCCCGAGGGGCGGGAAAAAGAGGTGGAGCAGGCGGTGGCCGCGGCCAAGGAGGCCTTCAAGAAGTGGAGCAAGATGCCGCCGAGCCAGCGCCGTCCCTACCTCCGCCGCTTCGCGGAGAAGATCCGGGAGTACAAGCCGGTCTTTGAGGTCTTGGAGACCTTGGACGTGGGCCGGCCCATCCACGAGAACCGCCTGGGGTACGTGGACCGGATGGCCAACAACATCGAGTTCTTCGCCGACTTCGCCGTGACCCACGGCTCCGAGGCCTACCCCATGGAAAACGGCTACATCAACTACGTCCTCCGCTTCCCCGTGGGGGTGGCGGCCCTCATTACCCCATGGAACATGCCCAGCATGCTCGCCACCTGGAAGATCGGGCCCACCCTGGCCTTCGGGAACACCGCCGTGCTCAAGCCCGCGGAGTTCACCCCCCTCGGGGCCTGGCTCCTCGCCAAGTGCGCCCACGAGGCGGGGCTTCCCCCGGGGGTCTTCAACGTGGTCCACGGCTTTGGGCCGGACTCCGCCGGGGAGCTTCTCACCAAGCACCCCGACGTGCGCCTCATCTCCTTCACCGGGGAGACCACCACGGGGAAGATCATCATGAAGAACGCCTCCGACACCCTCAAGCGCCTCTCCATGGAGCTTGGGGGGAAGGCGCCCAACCTCATCTTTGAAAGCGCCGACTTGGACCGGGCGGTGGAGGTGACCATGCGGGCGAGCTTCTTCAACCAGGGGGAGGTGTGCCTGGCGGGGTCCCGCCTCCTGGTCCAGCGCTCCGTCTACGAGCCCTTCCTGGAGAGGCTGGTGAAGGCGGCCCGGTCCCTCAAGGTGGGGGACCCCCTGGACCCCGAGACCCGCATGGGGGCCCTGATCGCCGAGGAGCACCTGAACAAGGTGATGTCCTACGTGGAGATCGCCCGGGAAACCGCCACCATCCTCACCGGGGGCAGGCGCCCTGAGCTTCCCCACCCCTTTGACAAGGGCTACTTCCTGGAGCCCACGGTGGTGGTGGACGTGAAGCCCTCGGACAAGGTCTGCCAGGAGGAGATCTTCGGGCCCATGGTGGTGGTGATGCCCTTTGACACGGAGGAGGAGGCCATAGAGCTTGCCAACAACACCCCCTACGGCCTGAACGCCATCGTCCAGACCCGGGACGTGGGCCAGGCGGTGCGGGTCTCCGAGGCCCTGGAGGTGGGCACGGTCTGGGTGAACGACTGGTTCGTGCGGGACCTCCGGGTGCCCTTCGGCGGGGCCAAGCAGTCGGGGATCGGCCGGGAGGGCGGCCACTACGGCTACGAGTTCTACTACGAGACCAAGAACGTCTGCATCGCCAACCGCTAGGAGAGCCATGCGCCCGGAAACCTTCGCCGAGGAACTGGAACGGGCCTGGGAGGAGCGGAGGCCCATAGAGCCCCTCTCCGACCGGGGCCTCAAGGGAATAGAGGCCGCCTACCGGGTGCAGGAGGCCTGGAACGCCCTGCGCCTAGGGAAGGGGGACCGGGTGGTGGGCCGGAAGATCGGCCTCACCTCCAAGGCGGTGCAGGAGCAGCTCGGGGTGGACCAGCCCGACTTCGGCAACCTTTGGGAAAGCCGCTTCTTTGGCGTGGGGGAGCGGGTGGAGGTGGAGGCCCGCCTCTTCCTCCAGCCCCGGGTGGAGGGGGAGCTCGCCTTTCTCATCGGGAGGAGGCTGGAGGGCCCCGGGGTCACGCCCCAGGAGGTGCTCGCCGCCACGGAGGCCGTGGCCTTCGCCATAGAGATCGTGGACTCCAGGATCCGCGACTGGCGGATCCGCATTGAGGACACCATCGCCGACAACGCCTCCTATGGGGGGTTCGTGGTGGGGCCTTGGGAGAAGGCCCTTCTGGAGGAGGACCTCTCCGCCTTGGGCCTGGTGCTTTACAAGAACGGGGAACCCGTGGCCCAGGGGGCGGGGGCGGCCTGCCTCGGCCACCCGGCGAGGGCCGTGGCCTGGCTCACCAACACCCTCGCCGCCTTCGGGGTGGCCCTGGAGCCCGGGGACATCGTGATGTCCGGGGCCTGGGCCCCGGTGCAGCCCGCAGGCCCGGGGGACCTCTTCACCCTGGTGGGGACGGGGGGGAGGGCCCTTTCCCTGCGCTTCGCCTAGGGGGTGGTCTTCGTGCCCATGCTGGAGGTTTTAGTCTCCCGGGAGAAGCCCCTCACCCGGGAGGAGAGGGAGGCCCTGAAGGAGGAGGCCGAGGCCATCTTCCAGGAGGTCCTCGGCACCCCCAAGGGGAGGCTTAGGGTCTTCGTCCTGGAGGAGGCGCCGAAGGGGGATGAGGCCCAAAGCCCTTCGCGGTGGGCCTAAGGAGGTAGACATGGAAAGCGTCAAGGTCGCCACGGGACCCTTCCTAACCCACCTCCACCGGGCGGGCGAGGGGGAGGCGGTCCTCTTCATCCACGGCTCGGGGCCGGGGGCCACGGGGCTTTCCAACTGGCAGCTGGCCCTGCCGGAGCTGGGGCGGGACTTCCTCTGCCTGGCCCCGGACCTTGTGGGCTACGGGGAGAGCACCCACCCCGAGCCGCCCCCCCGGGGGGCGAGGGCCTGGATGCGGCTCTGGGTGGACCAGCTCCTGGGGCTTTTGGACGCCCTGGGGCTGGAGCGGGCCCACCTGGTGGGGAACTCCCTCGGGGGGGCCATCGCCCTCCACCTCCTCATGGAGGCCCCGGAGCGCTTCGGGAGGGTGGTCCTCATGGGGCCTGTGGGGGGGCCTTTCCGCCTGACCCCGGAGCTGGACCGCATCTGGGGCTTCTACGAGGACCCCACCTTAAGCGCCATGAGGAACGCCATCCGCTGGTTCGCCTTTGACGAGGGGTTCGTCAGGGACCGCCTCGAGGAGATCGCCCGGATGCGCCTCGAGGCCGCCCTGAGGCCGGAGGTGCGTCGGAGCTTTGAGGCCATGTGGCCGAGGCCGAGGCAGGAGGCCATTGACCAGCTGGTGGTGCCTCCCTCGGCCCTCAAGCGGATGGACCACCCCGTCCTCATCCTCCACGGATACCGGGACGGGATCGTGCCCATAGAGACGAGCCTCTACCTCATGGAGCACCTGCCAAACGCCCACCTGGTCCTTTTGGGGCGGACGGGCCACTGGGTGCAGATCGAGCAGGCGGCGACCTTCCACCGCCTGGTGCGGGCCTTTCTCAAGGGGGAGCTATGAAGGCGGCCAAGACGGAGGCGCTTAAAGGTTTGGCCATGGGGCCCATGGCCCTCAGGCCCTTCGCCGGGGAGGGGCTCGTGGCGGTGGGGGGACTTCCTGAAGCGCGTGGAGGACGGCGGGGTAGAGGTAGACGGGGGGCTGGGGTAGGCCTCTTGCCCGGACAACCCCCGGCTTGGGACCCAAAGACCCCAAGCCTGGGGGAGGGGGGTAATCCCCGGGAGCGACGGGTTTTTGGGAACGCGAAGCGCACTTCACTCCTCCCCCCACCCCGGGACCACGAGGCTCTTCATCCCGGTCCAGTAGGCCACCTTCTCCCTGGGGTGGCCTTCTTTGAGGAAGCGGCGGATGGCCCGCCAGCGCAAGGGGAGGGCGAGGTCGGCCCGCCGCTTGCCCTCCGCCTTCACCCCGGCGAAGTCCGCGAACTCGGTGAGGATCCACTTGGCCTCCTCCAGGCCAAGGGGCTTCCCCCGGTTCTTCCCCGGGGCGGGCTTGAGGAGGAGGTGGGGGTAGGGGAGGGGCTGGTGGGAGGCGAGGAAGGCCCTCTGGGGGAGCCAGTCGGCGAGGACCTCCCGGGCGAGGGGGGAGAGGGGGACCTCCCGGAGCTTGGCCCCCCGCACCAGGAGGACCTTCTCCCGGACGTCCTCCTGCCAGAGCTCCACGGCCTCCTTCACCGTGAGGCCGACTTCTCCCAGGAGGACGAGGAGGACCCGGAGGAGGGGACGCCAGTAGGCGAGGGGATAGGCCCCGGCCTTTTCCAGGAGGTCCCGGTAGGCCTCCTCGGGCATGGCCCGGGAGGGGGCGACCACGGGAAGCTCCTGCCGGGAGGGGAGGCGCACATGGGAGGGCATGGGATGCCCGGCCCAGTCCAGGAAGGGGAAGAGGTGCCTGAGGCTCGCCCGGGCCCGCTCCACGGTGCTCCAGGCCATGGGTCCCCGCTCCCCTCCGGGGAAGCCCTTCTCCTTGGCCTCCAGGAGGAAGGCCTTGGGGTCCTCGGGCTCCAGATGGGGCCACCGCCTCCCCTTCAGGGCGAGCCAGCGGACGAAGTAGCCCACGTAGTGGGGGGCCGCCCGGTCGGGCTTCTTGCGGTGGCGCACGAGGTAGGCCCAGAGGGCCTCCTTGAGGAGCGCCTCGTCCCACCGCGCCAACGCCTCCCCTACCACCCGCCTTCGCTCCTCGGGGTGGTCCCAGACCTCCAGCCCAAGTCCTTCTCTCATCCTCACTCCCATCTTATCACCCCACCCCCCCAACCACAACCGAATCCCGCTTCTTCCCCCCACTCCTTCCCACTCCCCTCTTCTTTCTCTCCCTTCTCTACCCCATTTCCCACGCCCTGAACCCTCTTCCCGCGAGGGTTGAGGGGGCGGGGTGGGGGGGAGGTGCAAGGCTAACATGAAAGTGAGGAGAAGAGATGGAAAATCCCAAGCCCGATAGATGGGGCACTGCCGTCAGGTCCCCCTTCGGGGCTGGGCCACGCAACGCAGGAGGCTTCCACCCCCACCAGGGCCCCTGGTACCGCTATCCCAAGGGGAGCGGGACCTCCTGGAGCTCTTCCGCCAGGCTCCCCAGTGGCGGGTGGCGTAGGCCGCCCAAGCCTGGGGTCTGGGGTGTTTGGGCCAAGGCTTGCTCAGGCCCGTGGTAGATTTGTTTTCGGGGCCCGTCCGAATTGTGCTCGGAAGCTTCCCCCCTTGAACCGTGCCCCTCAGGGAGGAGAGCATGAAGCGGTGGCTTCTCGCGCTCACGGCTTTGGTTCTGGTGGCCTGTAGCGGACTTCAAGGTTCGGAGCCTCCAGGGGCTTCCTCCCCCTGGCGCGAGGTCTCCTCGGGGACCAGCGACACCCTCACAGGCGTGGCCTACGGCAACGGGGTGTTCGTAGCGGTGGGAGGGGCGTCCGGCAAGTCTACGATTTTGGTCTCCCGCGACGGCCAAAGCTGGACGCGGGTTTCCTACGATGCCCAATCCTTCCTCAATGGAATCGCCTACGACAACGGCCTTTTCGTGGCGGTGGGGTTTGACGAGACCATCCTCACCTCGCCGGACGGATACTCCTGGACTAAGGTTCATGGCACCGGGTCAGCCCTCCAGTACCTCAACGGGGTGGCCTACGGCGGCGGACGGTGGGTGGCCACGGGGGCCTTCTCCCAGCTCCTGGTGTCCCAAGACGCCGGGGCTTCGGCTTGGCAGCGGGTGAACCTGGACGCGCAGGGGCTCGAGGGCGTGGCCTACGGAAACGGCCGCTTCGTGGTTTCCGGACAGCTGGGCCGCCTCTTCACCTCCACCGACGGGCTGGCCTGGCAGGCGGTCTCCTCGGGGACAGACGCCAACCTTGGAAACGCGGTCTTCGGCGGAGGGCGCTTCCTGGTCTTCGTCCCCTACAGAGGCGAAGCGCTTACCTCCACGGACGGCCTGACCTGGACCAGGGTGAGCGGCCTAGGCGCTAGGGCGGCAACCTACGCCAACGGAAGGTGGGTGGCCGTGGGGTGGGGGGAGAAGGCTTTCCTCTCCCAGGACGGCCTCCGCTGGAGCGAGGAGCCCCTTCCCGGCTACAGAAGCCTGAACGCCGTCGCCTACGGCAACGGCCTCTATGTGGCGGTGGGGGATTACGGGCACATTCTGATCCGCAGGGAGTAGAGGGGTCATTCCTTGGGGCTCAACATCTCCGGGCCAGAGGCCGGCTCTCTTACGAGGCCTCGGCGTTTTTACCCCCTCAGCCCACACCTTGAGGGCCTCGAGGTCCCAGGCCACCACCGCCCGGCTCCCGTCGGGGTACCACCGCACCTCGTAGCGCCTCGGGAACTCGGGCAGGAACCGCTCCACCTGGACCTCCGCCGTGGCCCAGGCCCCACCCCCTTCCAGGCGCACCCGGTAGGCCCCGGGGGGCCGTCCCCATGGGTACCCGCACCTGGAGGTAGGCCGCGCCCTGGGGGGCGGCCTGGTATGATGATGTGTGATATGCGGGTGACCATCTACCTTCCCGACCACCTGGCCCAGGAGGTGGAGGCCTACCGCAAGGCCCGCCCCGGCCTCAGCCTCTCCGCCCTGGTGCGGGAGCTCCTGGAGCGGGAGCTCGTCAAGCGCCCGGAGGCCCTCCTGGAGGTTGCGGGGCTGGTGGAGAGGGCCGAGCTTTCCGCCCGGGAGCACGACGCCCTCATCCGCGAGGAGCGGTGATCCCAGAGCGGCTGGTCTTGGACGCGGGGCCCCTCATCGCCCTCCTCCACCGCTCCGACCCGGACCACGAGGAGGCGGTGAGGGGCTTCCGCCGCCTCGCCGAGGGCGGCGCCCGGCTCTTCCTGCCCATGCCCGTCCTCTTTGAGGTGTTCAAGTGGCTCCTCTTCCAGGCGGGACCGAAGGCGGCGCGGGAGGGCCTGGCCAAGGTAGAGGAGGGAGTGGTGGTGGTGCCCTTCACCCTGGAAGACCTGGAGGAAGTGTGCCTTCTCCTCGCCCGGCTGCCCGGATGGGGGGGCACCCTGGAGGACACGGGCGTGGCCCTCCTCGCCCTGCGGCTTGGGGCGCCCGTTTGGACGCTGAACTACCGGGACCTGGGGGCCTTTCCCGCCCTCCGCTTCTGGACCCCGTGATGGAGTTACCTGGCGGCGGCAGCGGTGCTGGCCCTCCTGCCCCCAGAGCTCTGGGGCCGGGCGAAGAGGGCGGCCTCCTACGCGGGGCTCATCCCCGAGCGGGAGGAGTCGGGAAAGAGCGTGGAGAGGAGCCAGCTCTCCAGGAAAGGACCCCCCCTCCTGCGGCGAAAGCTCTACATGGGCGCCCTGGTGGCGGTGCGCCATGACCCGGAGATGCGGGCCTTCTACCACCGTTTGCTCTCCCGAGGGAAGAGAAAAAAGCAGGCGCTTTTGGCTGTGGCCCACAAGCTCCGGTCGTGTAAGGATTTATGTGTAAGGGTCCGTGTTTAATAGGGGGGCACACCTTGGAACGAGGAGGTGCCCCGTGGACCAGGATACCTTGCGGATCTTGCTGAGGGAAGCGGTGCGGGAGACGGTGGCCGAGGTTTTGCAGACGGTTCTGGAGCTGGACCGGACAGCCTTCTTGCAGGTGCACGGAGGCCGCAGGAACGGCTACTACCCCCGCAAGCTGGAGACCACCTTCGGCCAGGTGGACCTGAAGGTCCCTAGGGATCGGGAATCTCGGTATTACCCGGCTTTCCTTAAGCCCTACGCCCGCCGCCTGGTGGACGTGGGGGAAGTAGCTGTGGCCTTGTACGCCGCCGGGGTCAGTCAGCGCAAGGCGGCCGAGATACTGAGCCTGCTCCTGGGCCACCGCTACTCCCACGAGACCCTGAGCGCCCTGACGGACGAGGTCCTGGAGGCGGCAGGAGCCTTCCGCACCCGGCCTTTGCCCGAGGAGATGGCCTTCGTCTACCTGGACGGGCTTTCCCTAAAGGTCTTCAGGGAAGGAGAAGGGATCGTACGGGAAAGCGTGTATGTGGCCCTGGGCATCGCCCCTAATGGGGAGAGGCGGGTCCTGGGGTTCTGGCTTTTGCCCACGGAGAGCGCCCTGGGATGGGAGGGGGTCCTGGGGGAGCTTTGGCAGCGGGGCCTGCGGCGGGTGTTGCTCTTTGTCACCGACGGGCTGCCCGGGCTTCCTGAAGCGATCCGCAGGGTCTACCCTCAGGCGGAATGGCAGCGGTGCGTGGTGCACGGGGTGCGGTGGAGCCTGTCCCAGGTGCGCTCCCGGGACCGGGCCCTGCTGGCGGAGGACCTGAGGCGGGTGTACGGGGCGGAGAGCCGGGAAGAAGCTCTTGGGGCCTTGGAGGAGGTGAAGGCCGCCTGGGGTTCGCGGTACCCGGGGGTGGTGGGGCTTTGGGTACAGGATTCGGGGGCCTTCCTGCGGTTCTACGGGTACCCCAAGGTGCTTTGGCCGTACTTGCGGAGCACCAACCTGATGGAGCGGTTTATCCGGGAGCTACGGCGGGGGACGAAGGTGCGGGACCACAAGTTTCCTAAGGAAGAGGCGGTGTACAAGCTTCTTTACCTGGAGTCGGAGAGGCAGGAAGGGAGGTGGGCAGAACGGAAACTAAAGGGGTTCTCGGAGGTGAAGGAGGTGCTGGAGAAGATGCTTCAGGAGCGGTATGCCCCCCGTACACAGACTCTTACACAGAGTCCTTGACACGACCCAAGCTCCTCAGGCGGATGATGGGAAGGCTCAGGGAGTACTACGCGACCCAGCTAGATCAAGGGGTCGCTTGACAGGCAAGACAGTATCAATCCTCTACGAGGCTAACGAGGTTTGCAACATGGCGAGCTCGAAGGGCTCGTGCAGGAAGTCCATGTTTCAATCCTCTACGAGGCTAACGAGGTTTGCAACCGGCCCCCTCCAGGAAGCGGCTCCAGGCGGGGGGTCTTGAGGCCATTTTCGCACGCGGGGGGATTATGCGTCAACCTGGAAGAGGAGCCGTGGGACTAAAGTGGGACTTTCCTTCTCCAGGACGAGTGCGCACGCGCACGAGGGGAAAGAACAAGTATGCAATTCAAAAGAGCAGCCTTCTGTACAGCAAAAACCCCCGGTTTGGCACAGGGGGTTTGCATAAGGTGGCCTTCGCGCTCGCTAGAGGGGGACTGCCAGGCCCATGCCGTAGGGGGTCTTAGCCCCCACGCCGCTGAAGAAGGCTAGGGCGTGGAGGCGCCCCAGGGCCTCCTGGGCCTCGAGGCTCTGGCTCCAAAGCCTCAGGGTCGCCTCACCCGTGAAACCGGGGAAAAAGCCCTTTCCTGCCTGTACCCGGTGGAAGCGCAGGTTGCGGAAGCCTGCCACCTCGAGGTCCAGCTCAAAAAGCTCCCGCAAGGCGGCCTCTTCCTTTGGGTTGTAAGGAAAGGGGCTGTGAGCCTGCCACTTGTCCAGGAGGGAGCCTGCGATGAGGCGGGGGTCGGGCAAGGGAGTGTAGCGGGTGCGCCCACCCGGCTTAGAAGTGGCGAAGACCGTGGGGGTAAGGAAGCGAAAGGTGGCCTTTTCCCGCTTGGGGGCCTCCTTGAGTTCCTCCCAGGAGGTGGCCCCGGCCAGGGGGTGCCCCTCGCGGGTAGCCAGGACCCGCGCCAGCCGGTAGGAACTATCCCCCAGGGGAAGCCCATCCGGGGCGGCCTCCAGGAGGGCCCGCAGAAAGGGCGCAAAAAGGCCATCGTCCAGGGTGGTAAGGCGGAGCCTCAGGGTCCCCTTCAAGGTGGCCCCTTCGGGGCCAGCCCTGGGAAGCGGCGCCAGGGTGAAGGGCTTGCGCGGAGCCTCGTGGAGCTTCTGGGCCAGCTCCGGGCTTACCCGGGAAAGCAGGGCAAAGAAGAGGCCGTGGGCATAGCGGGCGGGGTAAAGGGGGGGTTTTTCCCCCACGAGCTCGAGGACCACGGCCTGAGGCATCAGTCCCCCTCTTCTTCCTCTTCCTCGGTCTCTTCGGCCACCTCCCCGCTCTTGGCGGGTTCCGCCCAGGCCGACTCCCCCAGATACCAGAGAACCCGTCTTCCCCCGCCCGTTACCTGATCGGTGTCCATAACGCCTTCCGGCGCCTCGCCCGCGTCCTTTTCCGGGGCGTAGAGAAGCTGGACCCGTTGGGGGTCGGGATGGCGAAGGCGCTGAAACACCTTGGGCAACTCCACGAAGCCCAGCTCTGGGTCGTAGGGGTAGGGGTAGTTCAACACCAGCTCCCGTCCGTAAAGCTCCCCAGAGCGCAATGGAACCTCTTCCCGGCGCCGGTTGCCCGTTTCTCCATCGGTCAAAAGCCGCTCCACAACCCGGACGGGAGTGAGCTCCTCCTTCCTGCCGACAAGCCGGTCTATGGGAACCTCCACCTCGTCCTCTCCTTGGCGGAGGCGCACGCTGGGCGTCCAACCCCGGGTGGCCACGAAGCCCTTGCGGTGGAGGGGTTCTTGGGTAAGGTCCAGCCCGTAGACGTAGTCCTGCAGGGCCTCAAAGAAGGTTTCCGCCCTGGGGTCCAGGTACTTGGGGTAGCGGATGGCCTGCCGAAGGCGCTCCTCCCCCCCTTGGGCCAGGTCTTGCCCATCCAGCGCCTTTAGGAGTTCCAAGTAGCCCTCCGGCAGGCTTCCGAGGTAGTCGGGGTAGGTTTCCCCCACCACGTAGGCCTCCCCTTGGCCCCCTCCCCTTCGGTTCACCCTTCCCAGGCGTTGCAGAAGGTTTTCCGGCGGGCAGAGGGTCGTGACCAGAACCTCTGCGTCCAGGTCCACCCCCACCTCTATGGCGGGAGTGGTGATCAAGAGGTAAGGCTCCTGGGCCTTGTCCCGGCGCTTGACCTCCCCAAAGACCCTTCTCCTTTGGCCCTCCGCCAGGCGGCCATGGTAGAGGAAGACCCCCTCCCCTTTGAGCCTCTTGTAAAGCTCCGCCGCCTCCTTGACCTCCTCCAGAACCACCAAAACCCGCTTGCCCCGGTGGCTTTGGATGATTTCCATGGGGTTGCCCTGGGGCATGTAGCGGAGCACCCGGCTCGGCCGCTTGGCCGCAGGGTGCTCCAGGGTGCCCTCGAGGAGCAGCTCCTCCCGGTACGTCCCGGGCATGGTGGCGCTCATGACCAGAAAGCGCACGCCCGCCTTGTACAAGGAGGCGATCAGGTGGCGGAAGTTGACCCAGGCGGTGGCCTCGTAAAGGTGCACCTCGTCAAAGACGAAAAGCGTCCTCCGGTCGTGGATCCGCCGGGGAAAGGTGTAGGATTTGACCCCCTCGGCGTAGCCGAAGTAGCGGTAGAGGAGCTTGTCCAAGGTGGTGAGGATGACATCGGCGTGGTAGAGGTGCCGCTCCTTGGTGGCCTCCTCTTGGCCATCTGGGCTAAAGCGAAAGCGCGCCTGGCGGTGGCCGGTGTCCACCACCAAGGCCTTAGGCCGCCCTTCCTCCTGGGCCAGGATTTTGAGATAGCAGCGAAAGCGCCCCTCCAGGTCGTCCACGAGGCTCCGTGTGGGCAGGACGAAGACGAGCCGCTCCCCCCGGGCCAGGGCGGGGAAGGCTGCGGCCTCGGTCTTCCCCGTCCCCGTGGGGGCGAGGAGGAGGTGGGCGGGGTCCCCCTCCGCTACCTTGAAGACCTCCCTTTGGAAGGGGGTGGGCTTCAGGCCAAACCGGTCGTAGAAGGCCTCGGGGTCGTCCGCTTTCCTCGCCCCGGCCGCCCAGGGCCTGAGGCGCACCCGGCGTTTTTCCTCTCGGAAGGCCTCGGGCACCTTCCCCTCCTCCAAAGCGCCCACCAAGGCCCGCCCCCACCCCTCCACGACCTTGGCCTCCTCGCCCCGGTAGGGGTGGAAGTAGACCAGGAAGTCCAGGGCGACTTCGTCCACCCGGAAGGGCCAGGGGTCCAAGAGGAATCCGCCTTCGCCGTCGGGTAACAGGTCAAACTCCACGAAGGGCCGGACCTCCCCTGCCCGCCTCTGCCACAACCGCACCGCAAGCTCCGCTTCCAACTGGTCGGCCATCATGAGGAGGAAAAGGTCCTCGGGGAAGCGGTGGCCCAAGCCCTCCTCGAGGAAGTCCGCGGCCAGGTTCACCACCTCGCGGGTGGAGTAATCATGGTGACCCCGGATAAGGGCCTGGGCGTAGGGGTCTTGGACGGCCTGGGCCACCCGGAAGCGGTGCCCGCGGAAGCTATAGGTGAGCCCGCCCTTCCCGTCTGGAACGATGTGGAAGGTAAAACGCTTTCCGTCGTCGTGGTACCGCGCCGCAAGGAGGAGGCGCTCCTTGGTCTTTGGAGAAAGCGCCAGGGGCTCATCCCCTTCCCGCCACGACTCCAGGAGCTTGACCACGAGCCCCTGGTGGTTGGAAAGGGGCTGGAAGCCCACCTCGTCCTTTAGGAAGAAGACCCTCCCGATGCCCTCGCCCATAGGAACTCCACCAGATCCCAAGCGAAAAACCGCCCTTCCAAGGAAAAACCTTTGGCCAGGCCCCGCCCACGGGGGAGAACAAAGTAGGCCCCCTCGTACCCTATGACCGGACTGGGGTCGGGGCTTGCGGGGTCCGGGTCTTCAGCCTCCCCAAAGCGGAAGCGGTAGAGGGGGTAAGCCCCCTGGATGGCCCCGCCCCAGGCTTCCGCACGAACGGGGGTGAAGGGCGCATCCCCTTCCTCGAGGCGGACCTCCAGGGGTTCGCCCACGGCCTCGAGGTAGGCGAAGCCCTCCTTGCCCAGCTTGGCCCCGTAGCCCACAAGACCCTGGAGGCGCCGGAGGTCCTCCTCCTTCTCCGCCAAAACCGCCCCCAAAAACTCCTCGGCCAGGAGGTACTCCCAAGTATGCAGCTGAAGGTCCCCTCCCTTGGGGGGCTTGCCTTCCCGGCGCAGGCGGGAAAACTCGCTGTGGGTGAAGGCCCTTGGCCCATGCCGATGGGTGCGGTGGACCCTCCACTCCCCCACGGGGTACGCCCCAAGGGGAAGGTATCGCCGGGGGAGGACGTAGAAGCGGGGGGTGTTCCCCTCCCTCTGATCCGGGGGAAGGAGGCCCTCCTGGGCCCAGAAGAGCCGCCTTAGCCATCCCGAAAGGGTGGTGGGCGGGACGAAGGGGTAGGTGGCGATGTCCAGGATGGAGCCGGGAAGCACCCGGAAGGTGAGGGCCGAGGTGGGCCGGATCCTGAGGGCGATGGCGTGCATGTTAGGAAGCGGAAGCCAGAGCCGGAAGGTCCTCCTCCACAAAAGCCTTGGCCAACCTCCGAAGCGCCTCCAAGGCCGCCCTCCCCCGGTGGCGCTGGAAAAGCGCTTCTCCTTCGGGGGCATCCTCCGCCCTGCGCCGGAACTCCGCCAGGGCCTCCCCGGGGTCCTTAAGGGTGGGCGGGAGGACCACCCGCCGCCCCAAAGGGGCCTTGTAGCGGTCCAGGACCAGGTAGGGGCCGAAGGTCTCGTCCTCGTAGAGGTCCAGCCCTTTGGGGTTTCCCGCCCCGAGCCGAGGAAGGCTTGCCAGGAAGGCGTAGGCCACCGCCCGGAACTCCCTTTCGCTCGCGGCAAGGACGTGGTTGTACACGGGGAAGAGGAGGCCCGGAGCCCCGTACTGCCGCCTGAAGGGCTGGGGCTCTTCGCCCGACTCCCGCCTAAGGTCGGAAGGGTGCATGGCCCGCTGCTTTTCCAGGGGCTGCCAAGCGGGTATGGACACGCCACCTCCGTGGGTGAGCCGGCCGATGAAAGTGGTGCGTTCGGTATTCCCCCGCCGCTCCGTGACCAAGGCCCCGTAGACCCGGCAGACGGGGCAGTTCTCCCGGCCACAGGTGTTGGGGATGCCGCAGTTCAGGAGGTCGGTGAGGTAAAGGTGCTGCCCATTCCGCTCCACGGGAGCGTAAAGGAGGGCCCGCCGCTCCACCCCGCGGCGCTTGGTGGGGGAAAGGTAAACCCGCTCGCTCCCGTCGGGGAGGCTTACGGTCTCAATGAGGTTCACGTTCACCTGGGTCTCGTGGCCAAAGTAGACCTCCTGGGGGGCGTAGAGCAGGGCGTAGATGTCCCAGTGGTACAGGGCCTCGCCTTTGGGGGTGAGTCCGCTCGCCATCCTAACCCTCCTTCTCCATCCGGATGTACTGGGGGAACCTCGAGGCCAGACTTAGACGCACCTCGTAGATAAACCCTTCCCAGGCCTTGCCCGGATAGCGCGCCGCCAGGTGCGCGTAAACCCGGTGAAGGTCGTCCTGGGAGACGGTCAGGAAGCGGCCCGAGCCTTCCTCCGCCTCCTGCGCCCTGGCCCCCGCCTCCTGGAGGAGCCGCTTGGCCTCCTGGTAGAAGAAAGCCCCGCCCGCCTCGTAAAGCCGGGCCTGGGTGCTGTCCAGGTGGTAGGCGGCCACGTACAGGAAGTCCCCAGGGCGCTCCAGGTTATCCAGAAGCTTCACCACCGCCCGTTTGGCTTCCTGGGAGTTCCGGCCCACCTGGCCCTCCACGTACCCCACCCAGGCGCTGAGAAGCCCGGTGAGGCCGGCCACGTCCCGGAAACGTTGGGAAAGGTCCGTGTTTTCCTTCATGCCCACCTCCTTTTCCAAAAGGCTCGCATACCGCATCAGGCCATCCTCCAGCGAAAACCGATCGGCCACCCGGCCATAGCGCCGCGCCAAGGTGTACAGGGCATGCCAGGGAAGGTCGCCCAGGGCATAGCGCAAGGCCTCCCCCAAGGGGCGGTTGACCTCGCCGCCCTCATCCGGCCGGGAGGCAAAGGCCCTTTGCAGGACGTGGGAAAGCCAGAGCGCTCTAGGGGGAAGGGGGATTTCTTGCGCGCCCTCCACCAGGTAGAAGGGAAAGCGCTCCAGGACCTTGGGGTTTACCTCTTGCCCCAAGGCCTGGAGGGCGTAGACCACGCGGCCCAAAGCTTGGGCCAAGGGCTTCCCCCCTACCTGTGGGCTATTTAGGAGCAGGTAGCGCCCGGCTGCCACGTGCAGGGTTCCCGTAACCAGGAGGCGGGCGAAGTGCTTGGCCGCCTCGGGAGCCCCATAGCTTCCTACCTGCACCAAGACGCTCCCCTCCCCGGGTTTGATGGGGGAAAGGAGGGCAAGGGCGGCGCAGGAAGGGCAGACCCAGGGCTCTTCCTGACCATTTCCGCTTTGCAGGCGCTGGCTTGGGCTGGCGAACACCAGCTTGCTGGCCTTGAGCTTGTCCTTGCCCAGGGGGCGCCCGCACCCGTAACAGACATCGGCTTTATCCCCCGGATCCCTTAGGTCCAAGGCAAAGGGGGTTTCGGAAACCAGAGGCGGCACCTCCACATCGGGGGACGAAAGGCTGAGGAGGCGGAGGAGCTCCTCGAGGATCTTGGTAAACTTGTTGCCCACAGCGGTGTTGAGCTGCCCTTTGGCCAAAGGGCCGAAGCGCCCCAGATACGGCTTAAGCCTCTGGATCGCCCCGGGAGCCTCGGGGCTTTCCGGGTCCAGCCACGTCCAAAGCCGTCCGGGGTCGTCTTTGGCTTTTTCCAGACCCTCTAGAGCCCACTCGGCGAGGGGAGGCTCGAGGGCCAAAAGCTCGTTCTCTAAGCGGGGCCTATCCTTGGGTTTGGCCCTTTGCAGCCGCTCTTCCAGCTTGCGCCGCTTTTCGGCCCTTTTCTCTTCCTCCCGGACGATTTCTTCCCACTTCTTCCGAAGCTCCCCCCCGTATTTCTTAAGCTCCTTCTCTTGGTCCTGCCGCCGCTTTTCCAGCTCCCGGAGCTTCCTGGACTTCTCCGAACCTTCAGGAAGGCGGGAAGCCTCCTCCTCTAGGCGGCGTATTTCCTGATCCCGCCAGGCTAGACGCTCTTTGACGGAAAGCAGGTTGGCGAGGTACCAGGCGGCGAGGAAGTCCCGGGCTCCCAGGGTGGGCACGGGCACCTTGGGGGCGCTGATGCCCCGCCCGGCTAGCCGCACGGAGTTCAGAAGGGGAAGAAGCCTAGCCGAAAGCCCCTCCAGGCTAAAGGCTTCCTCTATGTAGGCCTTCCAGGCCCCCTCGAGGTCCAAGGACGGGGCCTTGGGGCTCACGTACGCCTTCACCCAGCCTGCACCTCGCTCCACCACGGGGTAGCCTTTGGCCTCGAGGTGCTCCAGGAAGCCCTCAATCGCCACCTCGTAGGCAGCCCGCATCTGGCGCTCACCGGGCAAGGGATGGAGGTACAGGAGCAGGTCCTTGCCCTTGGGATCAGAGAGGGCCTGCGAACCCCCAGGCGCCACGCGCAGGTAGCGTACGATCCGGGGATCTATCCGTTCCAGGAAGGCCGCAAACTCCGGCTCGTCAAGCGCTTCTTTATAGGCCAAGAGGGCTTCCCTAGGAGCCTCGCCGAAACGCACGTCGGCCACGAGCCGCTTGGCCCTAGCCACGGTAGAAGCTTGTACCATCACCCGCTCCATCCTAACCTCAGGGCAGGTTAATCCAGTCCCGTCACCCCTTCCGGTGACAAAACCCCCTCGTTTGCCGCCACCGCCCCCTTGGCCCAGGCCACCACCCGCCGCCTCAGCTCCTCGGGCTCCAGCACGGTGGCGTGGGGGCCGTAGCCCACGATGAAGTGCACCAGGTCCTCAGAGAGGGGCACCTCCACCTGCCAGACCACGCTCCCGTCGGGGAGGTCCTCCACCACCTGGGTGGGGTGGCGGCGGGTCCGGCGGATGAAGCCCGCCTTCTCAGGGCTAAAGCGCACCCGGACCCGCACGGGAGCCCCCTCCCCGGCGAAGGCCCGGAAGCGGCGTTGCGCGTAGGCCCGCACGTCAAAGCGGGGCTTCCTAAAACGCTCGCGAGTAAGCCGAAGGTCCAGGATCTGGTCCAGCCTAAGGTCCTTCACGGGGTCGTGCCCCGCCCGCCGGGAGTTGTGGTTGGCCCCCACCAGGTAGAGGTGCGGGTCGCGGGCAATGAGGGCGTAGGGGTCAAAGCGGTAGGTCTTGACCTCCCCTTTGGCGTTCTTGTAGGTGACCTGGCAGGTTCGCCGCTCCCGGATGGCCCGCACCGCCCGCTCAAAAAGCCCCGGGGGGTACTCGTCCGCCAGGGGGGTGTAGACCACGGGGTCCTGCCGGTCCTTCCCGGGCGCGGCAAGGGTGCGGAGGGCCAAGCGTTCCAAGGCCCTTTTGGCCAAGGGGGTCAAGGGTTCCATCCGCTCCACGGCAGCCCTTAGGGCCTCGGCCTCCTCGAGGGTGAGGCGGACGGTCACTTCTAAGGGCGCCTCGAGGCGCATCCACCCAGGGGGGACCTCCGGGTTTTCTCCGTGGGTTTCCACCCAGACCCCGAGGCTTTGCGCCTTGTCCCTCAGGCGGTAAACGCTCTGCCGCCTCACTCCGAGCCGGGCGGCGATCTCCCGCACGGGAAGCCCTTTGGGGCTTTCCCTAAGAAGGCGAAGGAAGTCCGGCAGGCGGCTTTCCATAGATTGGGCCCATTCTACCACAAACCCCTCCTCCCCCCAAAGGCCACCCGGCTTACCGCCCTTCCTCCAGAAGCGCCGCCGTCTTTTGGGCCAGGAGCCCCTATCCCATGGGAAAAGCCCGAGCTTTGAAGGCGGGTCCGAGAGAGGGAAAGGGATAGCTCCGGTTCGTGGCCACACCTTCCCAGGTGCCGCTGGCGTTGTACCCACCACCGTTGCAGGCGGCCAGTCCCAGGACAAGAAGGGTCAAAGCCCACCGCAGGCCCACGGCTCACCTCCAGGGCTCAACCGAGAACCTTTCGGCCACTTCCCTCGGTGACAGACACGTGTCACCCAAGGGCGCGACGCCCCCGAGGTAGGTCTAGGGCATGGGCCATGGGGGAGCCGTGGAATACCTGCCCCTCTCCAAGGTGAACACGGTGGTCTACTGCCCCCGGCGCTTCTATCTGGAGTACGTCCTGGGGGAAGCGCACGCCAACCACCACCTGATTGAGGGCCACTACCTCCACGAAAGGGCCTACACCGAGCCGGGGGAGGAGAGCGGGCTTTGGGTGTGGTCGGACCGGCTTGGGCTTCTTGGAGTGGTGGATCGGCTGGAGTGGCGGCGGGGGGAGGCCTGCCCCGTGGAGTACAAGCTGGGCCGGGCCAAGGAAGAGGCCTACCTCTCCGATGCCGTGCAGCTTGCCGCTCAGGCCCTTTGTCTCCGGGAATCCAGAGGGATCAAGGCCCGGAGGGGATTCGTTTACTACCACAAAAGCCACACCCGCCGGGAAGTGGTTTTCACCCCAGAGCTCTTTCGCGCCGTGGAGGCGGCTGTAGTCCGAATGCGGGCCCTTCTCCAAAGCCCTCGCCCCCCAAGGGTAGAGGTTCCCCCCTCCAAGTGCGAGGGGTGTAGCGTACGGGGCGCCTGCCAGCCCGAGCTGTGGCGGAAGGGGGTGGCGGGGTGGGCGTAGTCTACGTCCTGGAAAACGAAGCCTACCTTTCCAAGGAGGGGGGAACCCTCAAGGTGTCCCGCCGGGCTGGGCGGGAGGTGCTCCTGCAAAAACCCCTCATCGCGGTGGAGGAGATCGTGATCCTGGGCAACGCGGTGGTAACCCCAGCCCTCCTCAAGCACTGCGCCCAAGAGGGTGTCGGTATTCACTACCTCTCCCCCACCGGGACTTACTACGCGGGCCTCACCCGTACCCCGTCCAAGAACGCTCCTGCTCGGGTAGCCCAGTTCAAAGCCTACCTGGAGCCCACGTGGAAGCTCGCCTTGGCCCAGCGCTTCGTTTTGGGGAAGATCCGAAATGGCCTCGTCTTCCTAAGGCGCAACGGGGCCGAGGGCTGGGAAAGGCTCAAGGAAGCCCTCTTAGAGGCCGAGCGCGCCCAAGATGAGGAAGCGCTAAGGGGCGCGGAGGGTCGGGCCGCCGACCTCTACTTCCGGGCCTTTGCAGAGCTTTTGCCGGAAGAGTTCGCCTTTGGGGAGCGGAGCCGCCGCCCGCCCCGGGACCCGGCC
The DNA here is from genome assembly GCF_000091545.1 of Thermus thermophilus HB8. Lineage (GTDB taxonomy): Bacteria > Deinococcota > Deinococci > Deinococcales > Thermaceae > Thermus > Thermus thermophilus. Next base: position 229,180 of record NC_006462.1, on the reverse strand, counting down.
AACAGCCTCCTCTCCCTGGCCTACACCCTCCTCGCCAAGGAGTGCGAAAGCGCCCTCCTCGTGGCCGGGCTTGACCCTTATGTGGGCTACCTCCACGAGGTCCGCTACGGCCGCCCCTCGTTAGCGTTGGACCTGATGGAAGAGTTCCGGAGCGTCCTTGCGGACTCGGTGGTTCTAAGTCTCCTCAACAACCGCCGGGTGACCCTCGAGGACTTTGACGACAGCGAAGGTTTCCCCCGTCTACGGAAAGAGGCGTGGCCCAAGTTCTTAAGGGCTTGGGAAGGGCGACTAAACGAGCGGATACAGCACCCCCTTCTGGGAAAGCGCCTGGCCTATCGCGAAATCCTCTTAGCCCAAGCCCGGATCCTGGTCAAGCACCTCCTAGGGGAGCTTCCCCGCTACGAGCCTTTTGCGGTGCGATGAGGGAACTGTACCTGGTCATCGCCTACGATACCCCTGACGACCGTCGGCGGGCGCGGCTTGCCAAGCTGCTCAAGGGCTTTGGCGAAAGGCGGCAGTACTCCGTGTTTGAAGCCCGGTTGACCCGGGAGCAGTGGGCCCACCTCAAGGGCAAGCTGGAAGCCCTGGTCAACAAGGAGGAGGACGTTTTGGCGGTGTACTTCTTGCCCCCGGAGGCGGTGGGACGCACCTGGCGCATCGGCCACGAGGGGTTGAAGCGCCTCGAGGACCCCGACTTCGTCTAGCGAGCGCGAAGGCCACCTTATGCAAACCCCCTGTGCCAAACCGGGGGTTTTTGCTGTACAGAAGGCTGCTCTTTTGAATTGCATACTTGTTCTTTCCCCTCGTGCGCGTGCGCACTCGTCCTGGAGAAGGAAAGTCCCACTTTAGTCCCACGGCTCCTCTTCCAGGTTGACGCATAATCCCCCCGCGTGCGAAAATGGCCTCAAGACCCCCCGCCTGGAGCCGCTTCCTGGAGGGGGCCGTTGCAAACCCCGTCAGCCTCGTAGAGGATTGAAACTGGGTTGTGGAAAGGGAGGCTGAACAGCACAACCTAATCCTGTTGCAAACCCCGTCAGCCTCGTAGAGGATTGAAACGTTGTAGTCCACGTTGTCAATCTGGCACCGCTGCCACGTTGCAAACCCCGTCAGCCTCGTAGAGGATTGAAACAGCCGATACCCCTCTCTCCAGTCCAGGGGGGCCTCCGTTGCAAACCCCGTCAGCCTCGTAGAGGATTGAAACGGCTTGGGAAGCCCCTCAGCCAGCTCGTCCACCAGCGTTGCAAACCCCGTCAGCCTCGTAGAGGATTGAAACCGGGCCCAGCCCAGCTACTCCCCGGCGGCCCTCCTGGTTGCAAACCCCGTCAGCCTCGTAGAGGATTGAAACTGAGTGATAAGCATCCTTATCGCCCTTTTGGTCTTTTGGGTTGCAAACCCCGTCAGCCTCGTAGAGGATTGAAACCCTCCTCTTCACCACGTCCGCCCATGTGATGTACCCGTTGCAAACCCCGTCAGCCTCGTAGAGGATTGAAACCCCACTACGGCCACCCTATCGCTATGCCCTATCCGCGTTGCAAACCCCGTCAGCCTCGTAGAGGATTGAAACAGGAATGGGCGCTTCTACGCCCTCATCGCCGGACTCCGTTGCAAACCCCGTCAGCCTCGTAGAGGATTGAAACCCATCCGGGGGGGTATGGGGTTGGGGGGTGAGCCCCGTTGCAAACCCCGTCAGCCTCGTAGAGGATTGAAACGGCGAGTGCGTTGTTCGCGGGGTGAAGCCCCCCCTTGGGAGTTGCAAACCTCGTCAGCCTCGTAGAGGATTGAAACATAGGATGAAGGCCGAAAGGAGGGTGAACAGCGATGGTTGCAAACCTCGTTAGCCTCGTAGAGGATTGGCCACCCGACCCTGTGGGCCTTCCATGTGGATGCGGTCTTTGACGACCGGGATACTGTGCGGCGGGGATCAGGGGGCAAGATACATGTACCCGGTCGTCAAACCGGAGGCGTGAAAGGGGGCCTGTATTGCGAGGAGTTATCGTTCGCAATACTCATAAAATCCGACCGGAATACTTGACTTTTACCTCCCCCCTGGCTAGCCTGGCCTCCAGGAGGTGCGCCCGTGTTCGTGACGATGAACCGCATCCCCGTGCGGCCCGAGTACGCCGAGCAGTTTGAGGAGGCCTTCCGGCAGAGGGCCCGGCTCGTGGACCGGATGCCGGGGTTTATCCGCAACCTGGTCCTGAGGCCCAAGAACCCGGGGGACCCCTACGTCGTCATGACCCTCTGGGAGAGCGAGGAGGCCTTCCGGGCCTGGACAGAAAGCCCCGCCTTCAAGGAGGGGCACGCCCGGAGCGGCACCCTGCCCAAGGAGGCCTTCCTGGGGCCGAACAGGCTGGAGGCCTTTGAGGTGGTCCTGGACTCGGAGGGGAGGGATGGTTGAAACCCCTCCCGCATGGGTCCTTCTGAAACGGGCCCGGGAACGGATCTACACCCTGCCTCCTGACTTTCCCGGGTTCCGGGCCCGCCTAGGCCTGTGTTTGGACGGCGTCTGGTACGTAGGCGCTGTGGAGGCCGAGGGCTTTGCCCCAAAGACCCTTGGTCTCTTTGGGGAGGCCGGCGCTATCGCGGAAAAGGAGCTCGGTTCCCTCCTCGGACACCGCCGCCCTGCCCCCTTTGAGGAAGGCGAGGGACGCTACCCTATGCGCCTCTTTGCCGAGGGGCCCTTGGGCACGGGGATCGCCCTCGAGGACCCCTTCCGGTCCCGCATCTGGGTTAAGGAGGGGCGGCTCGCCCTCATTGAGCGCCACCTCCCCGAGGGTTCCTTCCGCATCCACCTGGAGACCTGGCGGGAAGTGGGGGAGAGGCTTCTGCCCCACCGCTTCCTCCTGGTCCACCGGGATCCTCGGGGGCACCTCCTCAAGGTGGAAAGGTTCCGGGACGAGTACGCCCAGGTGGGCCCCTACTGGCTCCCCGTGGAGCGGGAGGTGGTGGTGGAAGGAGAGGGCCTGGGGGTCTTGGTCCTGAGGCTTGAGGAAGTGGAGGTGAAAGGATGAGAAGGCTTCTCTTGCTTCTAGGGGTCTTCGGCGCCCTGGCCTCGGCCCAGTCCTATCGGGTCGTGGACGCCCGGGGGAAGGTGGTGGAGGTGCGCTCCGTGGAGCGCATCGTCAGCCTGGACGGGATCACCACCGAGATCCTCTTCGCCCTGGGGGTGGGGGAGAAGGTGGTGGGCCGGGACGACTCCAGCTACTACCCTCCCGAGGCCCAGAGGCTTCCCAGCGTGGGCTACCAGTTCCGCCTCTCCGCCGAGGGGATTCTTTCCCTCAAGCCCACCCTGGTGATCGGGCGGGAGGATGTGCGGCCCAAGGAGGTGGTGGAGCAGCTGGAGAGGGCGGGGGTGGCCGTGGTCCTGGTGCCCACCGAGCCCAGCGTGGAAGGGGCCAAGGCCAAGATCCGCACCGTGGCCCAGGCCGTGGGAAGGGTGGAGCAGGGCGAAGCCCTGGTGCGGGCTCTGGAGCGGGACCTCCTGCTCCTTAGGGCCTTCCAGGCCCAACACGCCGCCAAGGGGAAGCTTAGAGCCCTTTTCCTCTACCTTCGGGGCCCCGGGACCACCTTCGTCTGCGGAGAGGGGAGCACCCCCGTGGGGGTGATGGAGCTTGCGGGCCTGGAGAATGCCGCCAAGGGTATCCGGGAGTGCCAGCCTATGACGGCGGAGAGCGTGGTGGCCGCAAGGCCCGAGGTGATCGTGGTCTTCAAGAAGGGTCTGGAAAGCGTAGGGGGTCTGGAGGGCCTCCTGAAGCTTCCTGGCGTGGCCCAGACCCCGGCCGGGCAGAAGCGGAAGGTGGTGGCCATGGACGACCTCTACCTGGGTAGCTTCGGCCCAAGGGCGGGAAGGGCGGCCTTGGACCTCTTCCGGGCCGCCTACCTGCAGGAGGGCTTCGTGGAGGTGGGGCCGTGAAGAACTACCTGTTCCTCCGGGCCTTTTTCAAAGCGGCCCTGCTCCTCCTCCTCTTGGGCAAACCGGTTCCCGAAAGCCTCGAGGCCGCCTTCCGGGGGGCAAGATGGTAGGCCTCTTCCCCCGCTTCCGCCGCTACCGCCTGGCCCTCCTCGGATTCTCCCTCGCCCTTCCCCTCACCCTCCTCCTGGGGGCGGGGCTTGGAGCCTACCCCATTCCCCCTCTGGCCATCCCGGGGATCCTCCTCAGGGGCGAGGGGGTGGAGTACCAGGTCCTCGTCGCCCTACGCCTTCCCCGGGTTCTGGGGGCGGCCGTGGTGGGGGGGCTTTTGGCCCTGGCGGGGGCGGTGCTCCAGGGGCTTTTCCGGAACCCCCTTGTGGACCCGGGGCTCATCGGGGTCTCCTCGGGGGCGGCCTTGGGGGCGGCCCTCTTCATCGTGCTGGTGCCCGGGGCAGGGCCCCTGGAAGTCTACGCCCTCCCCCTCTTCGCCTTCCTGGGGGGGCTTCTCGCCACCTCCCTCCTCTGGCGCCTGGCCCAAAGCCCCTGGGGGACCCAAGTGACCATCCTCCTCCTCTCGGGCATCGCCCTCAACGCCCTCGTGGGAGCGGGAATCGGGCTCCTCACCTTCTTGGCCACGGAGGAGGAGCTTAGGAGCCTCACCTTCTGGACCCTGGGCGGATTTTCCGCCCTCACCTGGCGCCTCCTCCTCGTAGGGGTGCCCTTCGCCTTCCTGGCCTTCGCCCTCCTCCTTCCCCTGGCCCGGCCCCTCAACGCCCTGGCCCTAGGGGAACGGGAGGCCTTCCACCTGGGAATAGACCTGGAGCGCCTTAAGCGCCGGGCGGTTGCGGGGGCTGCCCTGGGCGTGGGGGTGGCCGTGGCCCTGGCGGGTGGGGTGGGGTTTTTAGGCCTGGTGGCCCCCCATCTCTTCCGGCTCCTGGCGGGGCCCGACCACCGCTACCTCCTCCCCGGTTCCGCCCTGCTGGGAGGGAGCCTGGCGGTCTTGGCCGACCTCCTCGCCCGCACCCTGGCGGCCCCGGCGGAGATCCCCGTGGGGGTGGTCACGGCCCTCCTGGGGGGGCCTTTCTTCCTCTACCTGGTCTTACGGCACAAGCGGGAGGTGTACCGTGCTTAAAGTCCAGAACCTCGGCTACCGTGTAGGGGAGCGCTGGCTCCTTAGGGGCGTGGACCTCGCCGTGGGGGAGGGGGAGTTCCTGGCGGTCCTGGGACCCAACGGCAGCGGCAAGACCACCCTCCTAAGGCTCCTCGCCGGGGAGCTTAGGCCCACGGAAGGAGAGGTCTTCCTCCTGGGAGAGCCCCTCGCCGTCTACGGGCCCCAGGCCCTGGCTCGCCAACGGGCGGTCCTCTCCCAGGTGCGGGAGATGGCCTTCCCCTATACCGCCTACGAGGTGGCCTTCCTGGGGCGGCTTCCCCACCTGGTGGGGCGGGAGCGTCCCTTGGACCACCGGAAAACCCTCGAGGCCCTAGAAAGGGTGCGGGCCCTTTCCCTTAAGGAGCGCCTTTTCCCGAGCCTCTCGGGGGGCGAGGCCATGCGGGTGGAGGTGGCCCGGCTCCTCAACCAGGAGGCCCGGCTCCTCCTGGACGAGCCCACCAACCACCTGGACCCGAGGTACGCCCTCGAGCTCCTCTGCCTCTTCCGGGCCCTGGCCTACGAGGGAAAAGGCGTGGTGGCCGTGCTCCACGACCTCAACCTGGCGGGCCTCTTCGCGGACCGGGTGCTTCTCCTGAAGGAGGGGAGGGCCGTGGCCTATGGCCCTCCCCAGGCCGTTCTGCACCCCGGTCTCCTGGAAGAGGTCTACGAGGTGGCCTTTAGCGTTCTGGGGCAGCCCGGGGGGCCTACCTTCTGGGTGCCCCTGCCCCGGGAGGTGGTCCGTGGAGCCTGAGCACGCCGAGGTGGTGGCCCGGCTCTCCGAGGGCCGCTACCTGGCCCGTTGCTCCTGCAACGGGGGTACCTACCACCTCCACTGGGACGCGGCCACCTTCCGCCTCACGCCGGAGGGGCTCACCTTCCTGGCCCAGGTGCTGGAGGACCTCCTCGCCCAGGGGAACGACGAGGGAGCGGTGTGGCTCGGCTCGGTGGGCCTTAGGTTCCGGAAGGGGGAAGGGTGGGGGCTCCTCCGGCTGCTGCGTCAGGGGCTTCTCCCGGGAAAGGAGCCGCCCCGCGCCCTGCTTCGCCATCTGAACTGAGGGGGAAAGCGATGCAGAAGAGTCTTTGGCTGGTGGGATGGGTTGTTGCTTTGGCCTTGGCCCAGGCCGCCTGCCCAGGGGGGCGGGTGGCCCATGACCTGGGAGAGGTCTGCCTCCCCGCCCCCCCCAAGCGGGTGGTGACCCTGGACTGGCGTCCCCTCGAGGACCTCCTCCTCCTCGGGGTGAGGCCCGTGGCGGGGGCGGACCTCGAGGACTTCCCCCGGTGGGTGCGGTTAAGCCTCCCTCCGGGGATCCAAAACCTAGGGAGCCGCACCGCCCCAAACCTGGAACTCCTGGCCGCCCTAAAGCCGGACCTCATCCTGGGCTATACGGGCTTTCAGGGAAGGCTCTACCCCGAGCTTTCCCGCATCGCCCCCACCGCCCTTTACGACTACCTGCCTCCCGAGGGGCAGCTTGCCGCCATGGAGCGGCACTTCCTCCCCGGGAGGAGGAGGCCCTGAAGCTCGTGGAGGCCCTCGAGGCCAAGGTGCGCGCCGCGGCGCCCAAGGAAGAGGTGGAGCCCCTGGTCAAGGCCCTGGAGGACCTCCTCCGCTAACCGGCGCCCGGGGCCTTTAGGCCCCGGGCGCTTCTCCCCCTGAGACGATGGGTATGCGCCGCCTTCTTCTCGGGCTTCTCCCCCTTCTCCTCGCCGGGCTTCCCGCCCGGTACCTGGTGCAGGACGCCTCCTCCCGCGCCTTCGGGCACCCCCTGCCCGGCCTCCCCGAGGAGGCCTTGGAGGCCTTCCGCCTCGGCGACCAGGCCTTCCAACGGGTCTTCGTGCGGGAGGACGGGCTCGGGCCCCGCTTCGTCCACCAGTCCTGCGCGGGCTGCCACGTGGGGGACGGGCGGGGAAGGCCCCTTTTCGCGGAAAGGAGCGAGGCCTTGGTGCGCACCCGGGCCCCAGACGGGCAGTCCCCCCATCCCCTCTTCGGCTTCCAGCTCCAGGACCACGCCCTCCCCGGCCACACCCCGGAAGGCCGGGTGGAGCTCTACTGGGAAGAGGTGGAGGGCCGCTACCCCGACGGCACGCCCTACCGCCTAAGGCGCCCCCGCCTGAGGGTCCTGGACCCCGAAGGGAAACCCGTGCCCGGGGCTTATAGCCTCCGCATCGCCCCACCCGTCTTCGGGGCCGGGCTTTTGGAAAAGGTTCCCGAGGCGGCCATCCTGGCCCTAGAAGACCCCCAGGACCAAGACGGGGACGGGATCTCGGGGAGGGCCGCTCGCCTGGAAGGGGGCCTTGGCCGCTTCGGCTGGAAGGCGAGCACGACTAGCCTCTTAGAGCAGAGCGCCCTGGCCTATCGGGAGGACATGGGGCTTTCCACGCCCCTCTTCCCGGAGGAGGGGCGGGCCGAGGTGAGCGAGGAGGAGCTGGAACGGGTGACCTTCTACGTGGCGCACCTGGCGGTGCCCGCCCCCCGGCACCTCCCCGAGGACCTCCGGGGGAAAAGGCTCTTCCGGGAGGTGGGGTGCGCAAGCTGCCACCGGGAGCGCCTCGGGGGGCTTCCCGCCTACACCGACCTCCTCCTCCACGACATGGGGGAGGCCCTCGCCGACGGGGTAGCGGAAGGCGCGGCCTCCCCCGCGGAGTGGCGCACCCCGCCCCTCTGGGGGATCGGCCTCACCCGCAAGGTCCTGGGGGAAGAGGTCTACCTCCACGACGGGCGGGCGCAAAGCCTCGAGGAGGCCATCCTCTGGCACGGCGGGGAGGCCGAGGAGGCCAAGCGGCGCTTCATGGCCCTGCCCAAGGCGGACCGGGAAGCCCTCCTCCGCTTCCTGAGAGGGCTATAAGAGGCTGTCGTAGAAGGGGGGTATCCTTGGAGGGCTCCTTAAACGATCCTACCCCAGAGGCCTCAACGATGGTCACGGTGAGGAGTGGGGCCCCCTGGGGCCCCCCGTCCCCGCCCCTAAGCCCGGCGGCCCTCCCGCCAAGGTGCCGAGGAGGAAGATCGGCTACGCCTTCCGTGACCAACGCCATCCCGAAGACGTTCCCCTAAAGACGCTTTCCCGGTTCCCTTTTAATGGCGCGGCAGGAGTTCTCCATCACGGGAAGGGTTCGCCAAGGAGTCCTTTCCTCGGGGCCGAGAGGAGCAAGACGATCTAACCTTTCTTGCGGCGCTTGGCCCGGTACATTCTCCGATCGGCCAGGTCCAGGAGGTCCCCCGTAAGCCCCGGAACCGGGCTCGTGCCGTTGAAGCCCGGGGGAAGGAGGATCTGGGCGTTGCCCCCCACCTGGTTGAGCTCGCTCAGCCGGCCGGTGGCCGCCAGGTAGAAGAGGCCCTCCATGGATGTGGCAAGGCCCCGGGGGAGCCCCGGGGCCTCCCCTAGGCAGGTTTACTTCCGGATGAAGCCCGAGACCGCCTTCTGCGCCTCCTCCGGGGTGATGGCCACCTCAAAGGCCCGGTCCGCGGGGGAGCGGGGCCCAGGGAGCTCCTGGTCCCCAAGGAGGATCCGCGAGGCCCGCACCGTGGCCCGGTGGGCCGCCTCGTTCCCCAGGATGGCCCCCGCGGCCTTGAGAACGTCTTTGCTCTGGATGAGGGGCAGGGCCCCGAGGTAGGCCCCCACGAAGGCGTCCTCCAGGGCGTTCAAAAGCCTCAGGATGGCGAGCTGGTTCCGGGGGAGGAACTCCACGGGGTAGACGAAGCTGGGCTTCTCCACGGGCTTCACCCCGAGGGCGCTCAAGGTGTCCCGCAGGGCCTTCACGTGGGCCTCCTCCTGGGTCAGGGCGGCCTCGAGGTAGTCCTTCACCAGGCCCTGGAAGCCGCCGAAGAGGCTTTTGGTGTAGGCGTCCACGGCCAGGTACTCCGCCGTGAGGGCGAGCTGCAGGATGTCCGCGTCCGAGGGCCCCCCGTGGGCCGCCAAGGCCCGGTCCAGGAGGCTTCCCGCGAAGGCCGCGGAGAGCCCGGTGGCCGTGAGCACCCTCATGAACTGCCTGCGCGCCAGAATCCGTTCCATAACCACCTCCTTGAAGGGCGAGGGGTTTCCCCCTCGCCCTTCCCTACGGCCCGAGGGGGGAGTTTGGATGTCAAGCCTTTAGGGCCGGGGCAGGCCGAGGATCTCCGTGGGCCTTTGGCTTCCCCCCGGGGGCTCGAGGGAGACGGCCAGGGCCTCCGCCCCTTCCGGCAGGCGCACCACTTTGAGGGGGAGGCGGAAGGTGGGCAGGGGCACAGGATCCCCTTTCCCCAGACCCCAGGCCTGGTAGACCCGGCCCGCGGGCGCCGGGGCCTTCAGGACCACCAGGGCCTCCCCGTCCCCCCGGACCACCGCCCGCCCCACGGGCGTCCCCTCCGGGCCCACCAGGGCGTAGACGCGGGTGGTGGGGGCTCCGAGGCTCAGGGTCCAGGAGAGGCCGAAGTAGGCCCCGTAGCCCACGAGGAGGAAGGCCAGGACCGCGGCCGCCCGGGCGAGGAGGGGGAGGAAGGGAAGGCGCCTTGGGCGGATGCGGCGGAGGACCCGCTCCTCGAGGCCCCGGGGCACCGGCTCCTGGGGGAGGCCCGCGGCGAGCTCCGCCGCCGTCTCCAGAAGGGCCTTGGCTTCGGGCCAGAGCTCGGGGTAGCGCTTTAGGGCCTCCTCTACCCGGGCCCGCTCCTCGGGGGTGAGGGCCCCGAGGGCGTAAAGGGGGAGAAGTTCCCGGACCTCCTCAGGGCTCACGGAGCACCTCCTTGAGCTTGGAAAGGGCCCTTCGGGCCCAGGTTTTGAGGGTTCCCAGGGGGAGGCCGAGGAGGCTCGCCGCCTCCCGGTGGGTGTAGCCCTGGTAGTAGAGGACCTCAATCACCCGCCGCTCCTCCGGGGATAGGGCCTTCAGGGCCCGGCCGAGGCGGGTGCGGTCCAGGTGGCCCTCCTCGTCCAGCCCAGGCCCCGGAAGGTCAAAGGCCTCCTCCTCCCTCTCGGGATCGGGCTCCAGGGGAAGGGGCCTCGCGGCCCGCCTGCGCACCTCGTCCACCGCCGCGTGGTGCCCCAGGGTGAGGAGAAAAGCCCGGGCGCTCCCGCGCCTGGGGTCAAACTCCTTGGCCTTCTGCCAGACCCTTATCATCGCCTCCTGCACCACGTCCTCTGCCGCCGCCCCATCCAAGCCCATCCTGCGCGCCAGGGCGAGGAAGCTTCCCGCGTAGCGTCGGAAAAGGGCGCGGAAGGCCTCCTCGTCCCCGCGGGCCACCAAGGCGAGGAGGGCCTCGTCGGAGAGGGAATCGGCGGGCAAGCCCATCCGCCTCCACCCTACCATACGGGCGGAAAGCCCGGCCGGTTTGGCCTCATCCACCACCCGCCCTCCGGCCGTAGGGATGGGTGGAGCCCCAGAGGGCTCCTAAGGAGGTAGACGTATAAGGAAGGCGAAAGCGCTCGTGATGGTCTCTTTGGCGGTGGCCCTTGGCCTGGGCCTGGCCCAGATGCTCCAGGTACGGAAGGCCCCCCTTCGGCCCCCTACGTGAACGTGAGCGAGGCCCTGAAGGGGGCCCTCCCCAATTTCATCCCCGGCCTCGGCACCCTCTACGTGGACCCGAGCACCCTGCCCGAAGGCCCTTTCCTCGCCTACGACAGGGCGGGGAACCTGGTGAAGGTGGTCTTCATGGTCCCCCTCAAGAAGCTCAACGAGAGCCATAAGTACGTGGACATCGGCACGAAGACCCTGAGGGCTCTGGGGATCACCCGCATAGACCACGTGAACCTCATCCCCTCGGGACCCCACCCCGGGGTGAGCGAGCCCCACTACCACATTGAGCTGGTCCTGGTCTCCGTGGACCAGGAGCGGAAGGTGCTGGAGGGCGAGCCGTACTGAGCCGGGAAAGGGCCCGGACCTCACCCTGGCGCACCCGGGGTGAGGTCTTTCGCCGGATGGGGGTGGGGGATCCTCTGGTGAACCGCCCCGCCTCCTCCACCCCCGAGGAGGAGGCGGGAGAAGGTCTTCCTACCCCTCGCAGGCCTGGCAGGAGAGGAGGAGGTCCCGGCTGTAGGCCTGGGCCACGCTCTGGCTGAACTGGTAGTAGAGGGCCTTGAGGCCCGAGCGCCAGGCGTGGAGCACCAGGGCGTTCACGTCCCTGGGCGGGGCCTCCGGGTGGATCACAAGGTTCAGGGACTGCCCCTGGTCAATGTGCTTCTGCCTCGAGGCCGCCAGGTTCACCAGGGTCATCTGCGAGATTTCGGCGAAGGTCTTGAACACCGCCTTTTCCTCATCGGTGAGGAAGTCCAGGTGCTGCACGGAGCCGTTGTGCTCCAGGATGCTCCGCCAGACCTTTTCCTCGTCCTTGCCCTTCTCCCTCAGCACCTCCTCCAGGAAGGGGTTCTTGAAGGGGACGCGGGCTTTCTGTAGGTCCTTCAGGTAGTAGTTGCTGGTGTAGGGCTCTATGGAGGGGGAGACCTGGCCCAGGATGAAGGCGCTGGACTTGGTGGGGGCGATGGCGAGGAGGGTGGCGTTGCGCCGTTCCTTAAGCTCCCCCACCCCGGCGAGCTCGTCCTCGGGGTGCCGCTTCCTCAGCCACCTCGAGGCCTCCTCGGCCCGCTCCCGGATGGTCTTGAAGATCTCGGCGTTTCTCCGGAAGGCCTCGGGGCTTTCCAGGGGGATTCTTTGGGACTGGAGGTAGCTGTGCCAGCCCAGGACCCCGAGGCCGATGGCCCGGTAGCGCTTGGCGAAGCGCACCGCCCGCTCCATGTAGGGGATGCCCTCCGCCTTCTCAATGAAGTCGTCCAGCACGGAGTCCAGGAAAATGACCAGGGTCTCCACCGCGTCCGTGTCCTTCCACTCCTCGTAGTGGAGGAGGTTCAGGGAGGAGAGGCAGCAGACGAAGCTCTCCTCCTCCGAGGAGGGGAGCATGATCTCCGTGCAGAGGTTGCTGGCCCAGATGGTCTTGCCCAAGGCGCGGAAGACCTCGGGGGCCTTTTGGTTGGCGTTGTCCCGGAAGAAGAGGTAGGGGATGCCCACCTCGGCCCGGCTCTTCAGGATTTTGGCCCAGCGGGCCCGCTTCTCCCCGTCCCCGGCGATCATCTCCTCAAGCCAGCGGTCCCCCACGCTCACCCCCCAGAAGAGGGACTGGACCGGGGAGTGCTCCCGCTGGATGGAGAGCCACTCCTCGAGGTCGGGGTGCTCCACGTCCAGGTAGGCGGCGCACTGGCCCCTGCGGGTGGAGCCCTGGTTGAAGACCTCGATCACCCGGTCAAAGAGGGAGGCGAAGGCAAAGGAGCCGTTGCTCTCCCCGTTGTCCCGGATGGGGGCCCCCCGGGGGCGGAGCCTTCCCAGGTAGAGGGAGGTCCCTCCCCCCTGCTTGCTCATCATCCCCACCTCGGCCACCGCCCTCAGGATGGAGGCGGTGTCGTCCTCCACGTAGGTGCCGTAGCAGGAAATGGGAAGGCCCCGCCTGAGGCCGTAGTTGGCCCAGATGGGGGTGGCGAGGGAGTACCAGCCCCGGGCCATGTACTCAAGGAACTTGCGGCCAAACCCCTCTACCTTGGTGAGGGCCTCGGCCCGCTGGGCGATCTCCTTCACCCGCTCCTCCACGCTCACCCCGGGCAGCAGGTAACCCCGGCGCATGTAGAGGCGGGTGTGCTCGTTGGCCCAGTACCAGGGCTCGTAGGTCCGCTTGGCCTTGGTCATGCTTCCTCCTTCAGAAAAGCTCCTCCGGGTCAAAGCTTTGCACCCTGCGCGCGTAGGCCACGCTCCGCTTGTTGAAGAAGTCCACCTCCTTGTCGGCAAGGAGCTCCAGGGTGAACCACTCCGTGTCCCTCAAGGCCTTCTCGTCCACGGAGAAGACCGGGGGCAGGCCGTGGAGGGCGAGGACCTGGTTGTAGCGCCCTTTGAGAAACTCCAAGGTCTCCCTGTGGCCCACCAGGGCAGGCTCCCCCGCGGAGAAGAGCCAGTCCAGCAAGGCCTCCTCCGCCCGGAAAAGGCCCTGGGCGAGGCGCAAGGCCTCCTCCTGAAACCCCTCGCCGAGGGCCTCGGGGTGCTCCGTCCTGAGGAGACGGAGGAGCTCCACCCCAAAGAGGCCGTGGACGTTCTCCTCCTTGCTGGTGGCCTCGATGGCGTTGGAGATCCCCTTATAGCGGTTGCCGCGGCGGTTTAGGGCCATGAGGACGTAGAACTGGGAGAAGAGGGAGACGTGTTCCGTGAAGGCGGAGAAGAGGAAAAGGGCGAGGGCGTATTCCCGCAGGTCCTTCCCCTGGGCGCGCCGAAGGGCCTCCCCCAGGGCCTGGGCCCGGTCCCGGAGGGCGCTCGCCCCCTCCAGGGCCTGTCCAAAGGCTTCCTCCAGGCCCAAAAGCTCCAGGAGGTGGGCGTAGGCGTTGGCGTGCCGCACCTCGCTCTCGGCGAAGGTGAGGCCCACCTCGGCGATCTCGGGCTTGGGAAAGCGGTCGTAGACCCGGGCCCAGAAGAGCTTGACGGCGAGCTCCACCTGGGCGATGGCGAGGAGGGCGCGCTCCACCAGGGAGCGCTCCTTCTCGTCGGCCAGGGCGTGGTCCTGTAGGTCAGACTGGAAGCTGAACTCCGTGTGCACCCAGTAGCTGTGCCGGATGGCGTCCCGGAAGCGGAGGAGCTCGGGGTACTCGTAGGGGCGGTAGGCGAGCCTAGGGGCCGTGAGGGGCATGGGCCTCACCTCCTTCCAGGGGAGGCACCGGGCTTGGCCTCCCCCTTTCGTCCACCGCCACCAGGACAAACCCGCCCCGGGCAGCCAGGTAGGCCTCCTCGCCTTCCTTCACCGGCTCCACCCACATCTCCACCTCCACCCGCATGGAGGTGCGCCCCACCTCCTTAAGCCGGGCCACCAGCTCCACGATGGCCCCCAGGGGGACGGGGCGCTTGAAGTCCACCGCGTCCGCGTGTACCGTTACCACCTTCTTGCGCGCGTGGCGCGTGGCGGCCACAAAGGCCGCCTGGTCCATCCAGGCCAGAACCGTTCCGCCAAACAGGGTTCCGTAGTGGTTGGTCTCCCCGGGGAAGACGGGGTAGACCATCCGCGTTTCCCGCATAGCGCCTCCTTGGGCGGGAAAAGCTTCCTAGAGCCGAAGGGCCTCTTTCGGGCGCTTGGCCCGTGACGGGTTTTGGGGGGGTTAGGCTAAGGTCCCACGGGTCTCACCACCTTCACCCTTGCCTCGAGGGCTACGGGGCAGGGCCGCGAAGCGGGTACTCGGGCTTCCGGCCGGGGCGGAGGGCGCGACGCTTGGGCCGGTTACCGTTGCGGGACAGCGCCGGACTTTCACCGGACTTCCCCCACCGCCTTTGGGCGTCCAGGCCTGTCGGCCTGGCATCGCGGCCAGGACACCCTAAGTCTTGGGCGTCCTGCCCAAGACCCTACCACAGGTTGGGTAAGGGGTCAACGGGAAGGGGGCTTGCCTTGCAAAGGTCAGGAGGACGGGTGTATATCTCTCTCCTGATGGGCAAGCGAGGCTTCCTTCGCAGGGAGGCAAGCCCCAAGGAGGTCCTGGAACACTGCCTGCGCCTGGCCCGGGAGGTGGCCCCTCCCACCCCCAAAGGCAAGCGGGGCCGCCCCTGGCGCTACAGCCACGCCCTTTACCTGGCCCTCCTTCTCTTCCGCGCCTTCTTCCACCTCACCTACCGCGAGACGGAGGCCTCACTCCAGGACCTGATGGAAGGCCCCTTCCCTTCCCACCAGTCCCTGGCCCGCTACGCCCTCAAGCACCTGGACCCCAAACTCCTTGAGGCCCTCCTGGAGAGGCTTTCCCGGGAACTGGAGGCCCATCTCGCCCCGGAGTCCTCGCCGGAAGGCGAAGCGGCTTCGGACGAGGCGCCGGCACACCTGGCGGCGCTTTCCCCCCCTCTACCTCATGGACACCACGGGGCTGGCCTACCGGAGCAAGGACCGGCTTCTCCGCTTTCGTCGGGGGAAGGAGGTGCGGCGGGTGCGGGGGCACGCGCGGCTTCTGGCCCTGATGCGGTGGGATAGGGAGAGGCGGCTCTTGTGGCCCTGGGGTGGAGTGGTGGGGGAGGGCTACGCCCCGGACCCCCGGCTTGGGGGGGAGGTGCTGAGGCGGTTTCCTCCTTCCCGGGGGTGGCTTTTGGCGGACGCGGGGTTTGACGGGAAGGAGGTGTGGGGGGTTTTGGGGGAGGCGGGGGTGCGGCCGGTGATCCGGCTTCGGGGCGGGGGCGAGGCCAGGGAGGAGGCGCGGGTGCGGGCGCGGGAGGGGTGGGACCCCGAGGTGTACCGGTTTCGCGGGGTGGTGGAGGGGGTGTTTGGGGGGATGAAGACGCGGCTGGGTGGGGGGTACCTTTGGGAGCGGAAGCCTTGGACGGCCATGGCGCGGGCGCTTTTGGAGCTCATCGCCTACGGCCTTAGGGTTCTTCTCTCCCTTCTCCCGCCCCCTCCGGGGTACAAGGCAATTTACTAGGCAAGCCCACGGGAAGGGGGGTGCCTCGGACGCCCGCCAGGTGCGGGGCGTGGGGGCGCAGGTCTTGGCCGCCCTCCGGGCCTTTCTGGTGTCCCTGCTGCACCGCAGGAGGGTGCGGGAGAAGGTCACGCGCCAGCGTACCTTGAAAGCGGCCCTGGAGGCCTTCTCCTTCCATCCCCTCTCCGCCCTCAGGTTCCTGGGGCTCTATGCGGTATAACGGTCAAGTCTGAATAAGTGGGAAACAAAGAAACACGACTTTTTGGTATACTAACACCATGGAGCTGGCCAAACTCAGCCGCAAGGGCCAACTCTCCATCCCTAAGCGCCTCCTCAAGGCCTTGGGCGTGGAAGGGGAAGCCTACTTCCTGGTGGAACTCGCTCCCGAGGGAGGCCTTCTCTTGCGCCCCGCCGGGGTCTACCCCTTAGAGGTCTACACGGAAGAGCGCCTCCAGGAACTCCTGGCCGAGGACACCCTCACCGAGGAGGAGCGCGCCCGCCTTGCCGCCCTCGCCCGTTAGGCTCCACCGCCTCTTCCTGGACGCCAACGTCCTCTTCGCTGCTTGCTGGCAAGAGGGGAGAGCGCAGGCCCTTTTGGAGCTGGCGCCGAGGGCCAAGGTCCTCCTCCTCACCTCTCCCCACGCCCTGGAGGAGGCCCGGCGCAACCTGGAGGCCAAGCGGCCCGAGGCCCTGGAGTGCCTTCAGCGGATACGGGAACGGGTGCAGACGGTCCCCGAGGCCCCTATGGCGTTGGTGCGGAAAGCGCTGGCAGAAGGCCTACCCCTTAAGGATGCCCCGATCCTGGCGGCTGCCTGGAAGGCCGGCGCCGAGGCCCTGGTGACTGGGGACCGGCGCCACTTTGGGCACCTCATGGGGAAGAGGGTAAGGGGGCTCTGGGTGGTTTCGCTGGCGGAAGCCCTGGCGGGGGTGATGGGCCTCTTGGAGGACAAGGGTTAGGGGAAAAGGCCTCAAGCCCGAACGGACGCCAAACCCCATTCCTCCGCCTGAGGCGGGTGAAGGGCTACGGGGTGGTGGTGGTGGACACGCCCCCCGCCCTCCGCTCCGAGGCCCTGGAGGCGGTGCTCAGGGCGGCGGACTACGCCGTCCTCCCCACGCCCCCCGCCCCCCTGGACCTCGAGGCCCTGGTGGAGACGGTGCGGAAGGCCGTCCGACCCCTCGGGGTGGCCTACCGGGTCCTCCTCACCCGGGTGGACCCCCGGAGCCTGGGGGAGGCCCTCGAGGCCCAGACCGCCCTCATGGAGGCCGGGGTGCCCGCCTTCCACGCCTTCGTGCGGGCCTACAAGGCCCACGAGCGGGCCGCCCTGGACGGCAAGCCCATCACCCGCTGGCGCGGCCCCAACGCCCGCGAGGGTCGTGTAAGGATTTATGTGTAAGGATCCGTGTTTAATAGGGGGGCACACCTTAGCACGAGGAGGTGCCCCGTGGACCAGGATACCTTGCGGATCTTGCTGAGGGAAGCGGTGCGGGAGACAGTAGCCGAGGTTCTGCAGACGGTTCTGGAGCTGGACCGGACAGCCTTCTTGCAGGTGCACGGAGGCCGCAGGAACGGCTACTACCCCCGCAAGCTGGAGACCACCTTCGGCCAGGTGGACCTGAAGGTCCCTAGGGATCGGGAATCTCGGTATTACCCGGCTTTCCTTAAGCCCTACGCCCGCCGCCTGGTGGACGTGGGGGAAGTAGCTGTGGCCTTGTACGCCGCCGGGGTCAGTCAGCGCAAGGCGGCCGAGATACTGAGCCTGCTCCTGGGCCACCGCTACTCCCACGAGACCCTGAGCGCCCTGACGGACGAGGTCCTGGAGGCGGCAGGAGCCTTCCGCACCCGGCCTTTGCCCGAGGAGATGGCCTTCGTCTACCTGGACGGGCTTTCCCCTAAAGGTCTTCAGGGAAGGAGAAGGGATCGTACGGGAAAGCGTGTATGTGGCCCTGGGCATCGCCCCTAATGGGGAGAGGCGGGTCCTGGGGTTCTGGCTTTTGCCCACGGAGAGCGCCCTGGGATGGGAGGGGGTCCTGGGGGAGCTTTGGCAGCGGGGCCTGCGGCGGGTGTTGCTCTTTGTCACCGACGGGCTGCCCGGGCTTCCTGAAGCGATCCGCAGGGTCTACCCTCAGGCGGAATGGCAGCGGTGCGTGGTGCACGGGGTGCGGTGGAGCCTGTCCCAGGTGCGCTCCCGGGACCGGGCCCTGCTGGCGGAGGACCTGAGGCGGGTGTACGGGGCGGAGAGCCGGGAAGAAGCTCTTGGGGCCTTGGAGGAGGTGAAGGCCGCCTGGGGTTCGCGGTACCCGGGGGTGGTGGGGCTTTGGGTACAGGATTCGGGGGCCTTCCTGCGCTTCTACGGGTACCCCAAGGTGCTTTGGCCGTACCTGCGGAGCACCAACCTGATGGAGCGGTTTATCCGGGAGCTACGGCGGGGGACGAAGGTGCGGGACCACAAGTTTCCTAAGGAAGAGGCGGTGTACAAGCTTCTTTACCTGGAGTCGGAGAGGCAGGAAGGGAGGTGGGCAGAACGGAAACTAAAGGGGTTCTCGGAGGTGAAGGAGGTACTGGAGAAGATGCTTCAGGAGCGGTATGCCCCCCGTACACAGACTCTTACACATAACTCTTGACACGACCGTCCTTGGGGAAGGGGTAGGTGCCCGAAAGGCTTCTCCGCCCTTTCTAGTGCCGATGAATTTCCAAGAAACTGCAGGGCGGGGCAGTGGGGTCTCTTTTTCGCGAAACGTAGCTTTCGCGAAGATAGGGGCCCCCAAAGGGGGTTCTTTTCCCTCCGGGCGGCGAGGCAGGCGCTTTTGGCCGTAGCGCACAAGCTGCTGCGCGGACGATGGGGCGGCTCAGGGAGTACTACGCGACCCAGCCGCACCAAGGGGTCGCTTGACAAGCAAGACAGTATCAATCCCCTTACGGGGCTCAATCCCTTGCAACTTAAGTAGGAAAGCCCTCAAAAAGGGAAACTAGGATATGAGAAAGTGATTAACATGCCTTCTTCCCGCAATTTCGCGCATAAGTGTAGTTGCTAGTGCCTACGCAAGTAAAAGAGCGTGTACTCCCCCCGCCCCAGAAAGGCCACCTTCAGCCTACGGGCTGGCCCGTGCCCACGCCCCCAAGGGGCTGGCGGCCTATCGCTGACTCCTTGAGGACCGGCAACACTTTCCTATCCCCCGTGCGAGTGGGCGCATGGGGTAAGCGGCGCGAGGTTAGGCGCCAGAGGAGGAGCCGCCTCGCCGAAGAGATGGGAAAAGAGGGCCTCTAAGCTCCGCGTTCCCCGGGAGGCCTCTAAGCCGCCACGCGAAGGGACTTGGGCGTTGGGCGCCTCAACGACAGCGGGGTGTGACGCCCCGGCCGAACAGACTCCCCACAACCTCGGCCACAGCGCGGCATTCGTGGGGATCAGCCAGATGGCGGAGCAGGAGCTGCGGAATGCGGTACCGAAACGCGGCCTTCCTTAAGGCAGAATCGTTGCCCAGGTTCCAGAGGCCCAGCAGATCCACAAGCGGCTCCAGGCGTGGGTCGCGGGCGCCGGGCGCCAGGCGCGCCAGGGTAGCCTCAACCCAGGGCAGATCCTCGGCAGTGGGCTCGGGCAGACGCGGACCGCCCACATTTCCGGCGGCCATCTGGAGCTTTCCGAGTTCTTCTTGTTGCCGCAGGTGTCGCGCGACGTGCCGGAGCGTCTCGGGCTCACCCCAGAGCTCTTCAACGAGCCGCCGCACGCCGTCAAATCCCCACCTTCCGAGCAGCGCCAGCGTCATTTCGCCGCCTTCTTCCTCGCGAAGCGCCTGCATGAGCAGCTGCCAGACACCCTCTCGAAGATCCTCCGGAATCTCCAGCGCCTGCTGGATGAGCCACAGCCGGTGCCCCAGTGACGCCTCCGGATCTTCCAGCGCCCGGCGAATCAAAAAGGGATCAAGCATTTCCCGGGGGACAAGGTGCCCGATGATCCCCAGCGGCGGCGGGTCCTCCTCCGCGCGGACGAAGAATTCCACCATGCGCTGCAGGAGCCCGGGGCCGAACCCCGGCGGCACGGGGGCCCAGTCTTTGAGCGGCCTCGCCTCCAGCCGCTTCAGGAGTTCCCAAGCCACGGCCGCATCGGCCTGCGGCCCTTCGGCCAGGGCCTTCCGCCAGCGCGCCGGTCCTTTCCGCTCCAGGACGATCGCCAGCAGGCGGTCCACGGCGCCGGGCGCCCGGCGGAGGGCATGCGGATACGCGTCTTCAAGCGCCCGCACGACATTTGCGTCCGGATCACCTTCGCGTAGCCGCACCTCCAGGCGGTCCACCAGCTCCGGCGTCCAGCCACGGGCCAGCCCCAGGGCTATGGCCGCAGCATGCCGGACGTACATGTGGGCATCGCGCGTGGCCTCGAGGAGGGCAGCCGTGGTGGCGACCTCCCGGGCGGGGACGGCCGCGAAGTATTCCGCCGCGGCGCGGCGCACCTCCTGGTCGGGGTCCCGGAGAAGCTGCTGCAGCACGGGCTCCACCGCGGCCTGCCAAGGTCCGGGCTCCGCGCGGCCAAGCAGGACGACGGCGCGGCGGCGCAACGCCTCGCTGGGATCCCCCCTGGCCACCTCGGCCAGCGCACGCGCCAGGGAGTCCGTAAGCGCCGGTCGGAACCCGCTGAGGAAGGTCTGAAACCGGTTCTCGTTTTCCACCCGAAGCGCCGCAAGAAGCACCGGCCAGGCGGTCTCGTCGCCCAGAAAGAGGAGCGCCCGGAGGGCCTCCCGCTGCACGTTCGGGTCTTCGTCGCGGAGCGCCTGGCGTAGCGCTTCCCGCGCGCGCGGGTGCAGCTCCGGCCGCTTTTGCCACGACGCCACCAGCGCCTGCCCCTGCCCGGCATCCCCTGTTCGCGCCAGCGCATCCTCTTCCGGCGCCACCGCCAGGGCCAGAAGAAAGGCCGCCTCCCGCCGCAGGGCGGCCTCGGGAGAGGACAGGGCCTCGAGGACGACCTCCCAGCGTCCCGCGCGGGCCAGCAGGCGCAGAAGCCGGGGCGTTGGCCCTTCCCGGTAGGCGGCCCCGATCCGGTCTGCGATGGCTTCGGCGTGCGCGAAGAGGGCGCTCCAGCGGTCCCACTCGCAGGGGCGAGGCTCTCGGATAGGGGCGTCCCGGTCCCGGAGGTCCTCCATCGCCACCCGGAAGAGCCGCGTCAGCCCCTCTTGACCGGCCGCCGCCAGCAGGCGCACGGCTTCCTCGCAGTGTTCCCGGACGGCCCACTCCTCCAGCAGTGGCAGGCTCTCCGGCGGCGGAGGAGGCAACGGCTCACCCCGGTGCCGCCAGGTGCGCACCAGGCGGAACACGGCGTCCCGGAGCCCAGGGTCAGATAGCAGCGCCACCACCCGCCGCTTCTGCTCCAGGGTCAATCGGCGACCATCCAACTTCGCCAGAAAGGCCTCGCGCCAACGTTGGCGGTATGCAGCCAGCGACGGCGGCAAAGGGGGCGGACTCTGGGCCCACGCGATGAGCCGGTCCGTGCCCGTTTCCGTGGTATCCAGGGCCAGGATATCGGGGAGTCGCCAGGCATAGTTGCCCTGATGGCGGCGCAGGCGCTCCACGAAGGCCTCTGGCAGGCTGTCCGGCAGGTGCGCTTCGGAGGAAAGCGTTACCCGATCGGCCAGGAAGGACAGGATGGCTTCAAAAGCCTCCTCGGGCCAGGTGGCGGCCTGGGCGAGGACCGAGGGAAGGGCCTGCAGCAGAATTTCCTGCTGCTCGTAGCCAAAGAAGAGCTCCCAGCTCAGGATGAGCACCGCCAGCCCCTGCTTTCGGCGTATTGCGTCGTCCGACGTCGCCCACGTCAGCGGCACCCGCACGAACAGCGTCTCGGCCAGCGGGGGATCCATGACCGCCAGGGCTGGCGCGATCATGCCGTAGATGTGCTGCAGGCGTTCCACCACCTCCGGAGGTGCCGCCGGGTCCTGCCAGAAGCGCACGGTCAGGCGGGCAATGCGCACCTCTTCGCCGAACAGTTCCCCCTCGCTCAGCGCCCGCCCAAGCCGTTCCAGCAGAGGGAGGGCCTCGGTGGGCGTCCGGGCCGCTTCCAGCTGCTGGAGGAGCTCTGCTGTCTGTGCCTTAACGGCGCTGCCGAGGCCGAGCAGCGCCACCAGGAACGCCAGCGCAACCCCCGTGCGCTTCATGGGCCACCTCCCCGGATAGCGTGAGTGGCCGCCCACTTCACCGCCTCGGCTGCATCCGGAGCGACACAATGCCCCGATACCCGCCGTTATTCACAACGAAGAAGATACTTTCATACCCGCCGTTATCCGCCACGATGCTCAGCAGGTTCTGCGGGTTGCCGATGCCCTGCCGGGCCAGCCAGGCGGCAAAGGCGATGGCCCGCTGGTTGGCTAAAAGCCTCCGCTCACGCTCCGTACGCCCATCGCCTCCATCGCCGACGATGATCAGTCCGCCGCCTGCCTGACGCACGGCTTCCAAGTCCGCCCTCAGGCGCCGGACAAACGCCTGCCACGCCTGCCCTTCGGCGCGCACCCGCACCTCACCCGGGGCAAAGGGGTTGGCGGGAAGGTCAACAGGCACGAGCGTACCTTCCACGGTGCGGGGCTCACCGCCGAGGGCATCCAGAGCCGTACTAGAACTAATGGTCTGGTTCTGCGCCGCCTGGAGCTGGGGCAGGTTTTCCTGCCCTCCGGGGAACATCCAGTAGAGGAAGACGCCGCCGGTGGCGCGCCCGACGGGACGGCTGTAGCCAGCGATGCGGATGCCGTCCAGGAGCGCCGGACGGTCCTTATAGGGCAGTTCGTGGCCCTTGCGGCTCAGGAAGCGGAAGCTGATGGCGCGGAGCGGCGCATCCGGACGGAAGGGCGTCGTGGCCACGCGCTCGCCGTCGATGAAGAGGTTCAACCGCCCGCCTCGCACCTGCAGGGCCACGTTGTGGGGCGTATCGGGCGGAAGGCGTCTGGGGTCTTCTACCACCACCTGCCAGCGCCGGTTGGTGGCATTCCAGGTGGCAAACCAGAAACCGTCCCGATTTCCGGTGCGGAAGATTTTCAGGTAGACCTGCGCGTAGCCGTCGGGACCCACCCCGCGCTTTATATCTTCCTCCGTGTGCAGGAACACCCGCAGTTCCGCTTCGCCCGGTTCAAAAAGGTACGTGGTGAACTCCACGGAGAAGTCCTGCGGAAAATCCATCCGACGGAGGATGTGCGTGTTGTACGCGAGCGGGCGGAACCAGCGCCGGTCCTGAAACTCCGCCACCTCGTAGCTACCTTGCAGGATCTCCCAGCCTTCCACCTGGCTGCCAATCGGCGTGCCCGAAAGGTCTTCCTGATAGAGGATCCTGTCGCCGGGTTCAAACCGGGCTGTTTCGGCGCCGCCACGGATCTGGGCGTAGCCGTACCCGGCAATAAACCATCCGAGCAACATCCAGCAGATAAGGCGGTACCGCACGGTTCACCTCCTTGAAACTGCGGCCCTAAGCTTAGACCGCCTTGCCTCCCAGTTTATCACCGGGGGTACGGGGCCTGCCCGTTCATCGGGCCGCCTCCTCGAGGACGCCCTTGGCCTCTCTCTTGGGGTGGTCCAAATTCGGGGCAGCACTTCATTGGGTCCAGGGAAAGCTCTAGCGGGAGGCGACCCTCCTCAGGGGTCAACTGGATCCGAGGTGGGGCCGCCGTGTTGAGAGGATAAAGGGTTGGCCCTTAGCTGTCAGCGGCCGACTATCCCCCGGCGTGGCCTCCGCCCTTGCCCGCCTTCGCCCCCGGCGTTACGCTGGCCTCGAGGAACCCAAGGAGGTGGCCATGGCCTGGTTGAACCCGTTTTGGAGCTCGCCCAAGGCGTACGTGCGCCCCCCAAAGCGAGGCCTTGCCCCGGAGCTTTGGGCGAGCCGCATCCCCTTCACCCACCTGGAGAACTTCTACGAGGTCTTTCGGGCCCTTTGGGAGAACCGGGACAACCTTCCCTACGCCTGGCGGATCCTTAAGGACGGGGTCTGCGACGGCTGCGCCCTCGGGACCTCGGGCCTCGAGGACTGGACCCTCCACGGGGTCCACCTCTGCAACGTGCGCCTGCGCCTCCTCCGCCTGAACACCCTGCCCCCTCTGGACCCCAAGGTGCTGGAGGACGTGGAGGCCTTGAAGGGGAGGAAGAGCCGGGAGCTCCGGCGCCTCGGCCGCCTCCCCTACCCCATGCTCCGGCGGAAGGGGGAAAGGGGCTTCCGGCGCGTCTCCTGGGACGAGGCCATGGGGCTTGCCACGGAGTACCTCAGGCGCCACCTCCCCGAGGGGGCCTTCTTCTACCTCACGAGCCGGGGCGTGCCCAACGAGACCTACTACGTGGTGCAGAAGGCGGTGCGGGCCCTGGGGTGCAACCACGTGGACAACGCCGCCCGCATCTGCCACTCCCCCTCCACCGTGGTCCTCAAGGAGGCCCTTGGGGTGGCGGCCACCACCTGCAGCTACACCGACCTCATCGGCACCGACCTCGTGGTCTTCCTGGGCTCCAACGTGGCCAACAACCAACCGGTGATGATGAAGTACCTCTACCACGCCAAAAAGGCGGGGACCAAGGTGGCGGTGGTGAACCCCTACCGGGAGCCCGGGATGGAGCGCTACTTCGTCCCCTCGGACCTGGAAAGCGCCCTCTTCGGCACGAGGATCGCCGACCGCTTCTTCCAAATCCTCCCCGGCGGGGACATCGCCTTCCTCCACGGGGCGGCCAAGTGGATGCTGGAGGAGGGCTGGGTAGACCCCGGGTTCATCCGGGCCCACACCGCGGGCTTTGAGGCGTACAAGGCCCTCCTCGAGGCCATCCCCTTCGCCGAGCTGGAGAAGGCGGCGGGCGTCTCCCGCGAGGAGATGCGGGCCTTCGCCGAGATGGTGGGCCGGGCCGAGCGGGCCGTCTTCGTCTGGGGCATGGGGATCACCCAGCACACCCACGGGGAGGACAACGTGCGGGCCATCGTCAACCTCGCCCTCCTCAAGGGCTTCGTGGGGCGGGAGGGGTGCGGCCTCATGCCCATCCGCGGCCACTCCGGGGTCCAAGGGGGGGCGGAGATGGGGGCCTACGCCACCGCCTTCCCGGGGGGGCTTCCCGTGAACCCGGAGAACGCCCGGAGGCTCGCCGAGCTCTGGGGCTTTCCCGTCCCGGACCGCCCCGGCCTCACCACCCCGGAGGCCCTGGACCGGGCCCTCGAGGGGAGGCTCGGGGTCCTTTGGGCCATCGGAGGGGACTTCCGCGAGGTCATGCCCGACCCCGAGGCCGTGGAGGAGGCCTTGCGGCGCGTTCCCCTCAGGGTCCACCAGGACATCGTCCTCTCCAGCCAGATGCTCCTGGAGCCCGGGGAGTGTGTCCTCCTCCTCCCCGCCACCACCCGCTACGAGGTCCCGGGCGGGGTCACGGAGACCAGCACGGAAAGGCGCGTGATCTTCAGCCCCGAGATCCCCGGCCCGAGGCCCCCGGAGGCCCGGCCCGAGTGGGAGGTCTTCCAGGAGCTCGTCCACCGCCTGCGCCCCGAGCTCAAGGACCGCTTCCGCTTCGCCTCCACCGCGGAGATTCGCGAGGAGATCGCCCGGGTCATCCCCCTTTACGAGGGGATCCAGCGCTTCAAGGCCAAGGGGGACCAGTTCCAGTACGGGGGGAGGCGCCTCTGCGAGGGCTGGCGCTTCCCCACCCCCGACGGGAAGGCCCACTTCCGCCCCGTGCCCCTGCCCCAAAAGGAGGTCCCCGAGGGGGCCTTCCGCGTGGTCACCCGCCGGGGGAAGCAGTTCAACTCCATCGTCCATGAGGACCAGGACCCTCTCACCGGGGCCTTCCGGGACGCGGTCTACATGAACCCCAAGGACGCCGCCCGCCTGGGCCTGAAGCCTGGGGACCCGGTGGTGCTGGAAAACGCCTTCGGCCGCTACGCCGGCCGGGTCTACCTGGCGGAGGTCAAAGAGGGCACCCTGGAGGTCCACTGGCCCGAGGGGAACGTCCTGGTGGACCCCAAGGCCCGCTCCCCCCTGGCCCACATCCCGGCCTACAAGGAGATCCTCGCCCACCTGCGGCGGGGGGAGGCGGAGGCCCCTTCCCCGCTCCGGCCATGAAGGGGAAGGCCAGGGTCCGGGTGGCCCGCCTCGAGGGGGGCCGGTGGCGGGAAGTCCGGGACGAGGTGGCCGCGGAGGCCCCCCTGGAGATCCGGCTGCGCTACCGGGACGAGGTGGCCTCCCTGGGGGTGGTCCTCCGCACCCCGGGGCAGGACGCGGAGCTCGCCGCGGGCCTCCTCTACACCGAGGGCCTCCTCCAAGACCCCAAGGAGGTCCTCGCCATCGCCCCCTGCGCAGACGGAAGCCTCCCCCCCGAGGCGCGGGAAGGGGTCATCCAGGTCTTCCTGCGCCACCCCCTCCCGCCCCCGCCCAGGCGCCACCTCGCCCTCACCGCCGCCTGCGGAGCCTGCGGCCGGGAGGCCCTCCCCGACCCGGGAAGGCTCGGCCTCTCCCCTCCCCCGCCCCTGGCGGTGGACCCCGACCTCCTCCTCGCCCTGCCCGAGCGCCTGGGGGAGGCCCAGCGCCTCTTCCGCGCCACCGGGGGCCTCCACGCCGCCGCCCTCTTTGACCGGGAGGGGCGGCTCGTCGCCTTGCGGGAGGACGTGGGCCGGCACAACGCCCTGGACAAGCTCATCGGCTGGGCCTTCCTTCAGGGGAAGCTCCCCCTCCACGACCACATCCTCCTGGTGAGCGGCCGGGCCGGGTACGAGCTTTTGGTGAAGGCGGTGGCGGCGGGCATCCCCGTCTTCTGCGCCGTCTCCGCCCCCACGAGCCTGGCCGTGGCCCTGGCCCAGGCCTACGGCCTCACCCTGGTGGGCTTCCTGCGCCCGGGGCGGATGAACGTCTACGCCGGGCGGGAGCGGGTGGGCCCGCCTCGAGGGCTCCCCAACCCTTGCGGATGAGGCTTAAGCTTGGAAGAGGAGGGCGGTGTGAAGGTAGATCTGAACGCCGACGCGGGCGAGTCCTACGGGGCCTTCGCTTACGGGCACGACCGGGAGATCTTCCCCCTGGTGAGCTCGGCGAACCTGGCCTGCGGCTTCCACGGGGGAAGCCCGGGCCGGATCCTGGAGGCGGTGCGCCTGGCCAAGGCCCACGGCGTAGCCGTGGGAGCGCACCCGGGCTTCCCCGACCTCGTGGGCTTCGGCCGAAGGGAGATGGCCCTAAGCCCCGAGGAGGTCTACGCCGACGTGCTCTACCAGATCGGGGCCCTCTCCGCCTTCCTCAAGGCGGAGGGCCTTCCTCTCCACCACGTCAAGCCCCACGGGGCGCTCTACCTCAAGGCCTGCCGCGACCGGGAGACGGCGAGGGCCATCGCCCTCGCGGTGAAGGCCTTTGACCCGGGGCTTCCCCTCGTGGTCCTTCCGGGGACGGTGTACGAGGAGGAGGCGCGGAAGGCGGGGCTCAGGGTGGTCCTCGAGGCCTTCCCCGAAAGGGCCTACCTGCGAAGCGGCCAGCTCGCCCCCCGCTCCATGCCGGGCTCCTGGATCACCGACCCCGAGGAGGCGGCCCGGAGGGCCTTGCGCATGGTGCTGGAGGGAAAGGTGGAGGCCCTGGACGGGGGAGAGGTGGCGGTGCGGGCCGACACGCTTTGCATCCACGGGGACAACCCCAACGCCCCCGAGGTGGCGAGGGCGGTGCGGGAGGCCCTGGAGCAGGCGGGGGTGGAGGTGAGGGCCTTCTAGCGCCGGCCCATCCCCACATGCGTGGGGACTACGCGAAGTACCTCCTGGACGAGCTCAAGCGGGAGCTCGGTCCATCCCCACACGCGTGGGGACTACGCTGGGGGCCAGAAGAGGAAGGGGAAGACTCCACCGGTCCATCCCCACACGCGTGGGGACTACGCTTGAGGGCGCGGCGCTGCTCGGGGGTCATGTCCGGTCCATCCCCACACGCGTGGGGACTACGGCGGTTCTCCACCTACGTCTTGGCTCCCGAGTCGGTCCATCCCCACACGCGTGGGGACTACCAGGGAGAGAGAGAGGAGGCGGCGCGGGTCGGACGGTCCATCCCCACACGCGTGGGGACTACGGGGAGCAGGTGGCGGCCTTCTCCGCGAGCCTCCGGTCCATCCCCACACGCGTGGGGACTACCCCGATTTCGCACCCTAACTCGCCGCTCATGGTCGGTCCATCCCCACACGCGTGGGGACTACTTCTCCGCGTACCGGAGGGTGGAGGCCGGAACCGGTCCATCCCCACACGCGTGGGGACTACGTAGGGCCATGAGGAGGGCGCTAAGGATGTCGTCTGGTCCATCCCCACACGCGTGGGGACTACGCTTATGACCCTCCTTAGGCCGCCAGAGGGGCACGGTCCATCCCCACACGCGTGGGGACTACGTGTTCGCGGTCCGCCATGAGTTCGGGCTTTCCGGTCCATCCCCACACGCGTGGGGACTACTCCAGGATTTCCCCGGTCTCGGGGTCTACCGTCCGGTCCATCCCCACACGCGTGGGGACTACGGGTCTAACCCCTCCCTAGACACGATGGCCTACGGTCCATCCCCACACGCGTGGGGACTACGCGGCCCAAGCCCGGTAGTTCGCGAAAGATAGCGGTCCATCCCCACACGCGTGGGGACTACGTGGGAAGGCAACCCGCACGGCTTCGGGATGGCCGGTCCATCCCCACACGCGTGGGGACTACGTGGGAAATGATGGCGCCGTCAAGCTGGGTGAACGGTCCATCCCCACACGCGTGGGGACTACATGGGCGACTGAACCCCTGAACCCTGGGGTTGCCGGTCCATCCCCACACGCGTGGGGACTACTGCGCATGCGCTATGAGGACGCCATCCGCTGGCGGTCCATCCCCACACGCGTGGGGACTACGCCGCTGATGGCGGGATAGCCCGAGTCTAGGGCCGGTCCATCCCCACACGCGTGGGGACTACCCCGCCAGATGCTGGAGGTCCTGCAGGCCAGCCGGTCCATCCCCACACGCGTGGGGACTACACATGACCAGGACGGCGAAAACGCCCGCTCACCCCCGTTTATGTGTCTATTCGGGAGCAGTTACGGACTTTGGCTCTCAAGATCCCCTTCGGAACCCTTGGCAAGGCGTTTTTTGTACCTCTCAACCTGCCTGGACAGCTTCTCCGCCTTCCGCACCGCCTCGGCGTTCCGAACGCTCACCAGCACTATACCATCAAAGTCCCGCAGAAAGCGGTCCGGGTAGCCGTGAAGCCGCAAGGCGAAGCCCTGCTCGTTGTTCGTCCGGTAGGCGAGGGCCACCCGGCCGCCCTCGGCCTTCTCCACGGCCCGTTCCCAAAGGAGCTCTCGCACCGTGGCGCTGACCCGGCCCACGAAGACCCCGGTGTCCACCTCTACCAGGAAGCGGGTGAGGTCACCCCTCAGGCTCCTCGGCACCTTCTCCAGGATCATCACCACCATAGGCCACCCCGCCCTCCACCTCGCCCTCGAGGTCCCAAAGCCCCCCGGGGCGGGTGGGGTCCTCTTCCACCGGGTCCTCCTCCTCGGGGAGGCCGAGGCCCCGGAAGAGGTTCAGAAGGTCTTCCGCCATGCGCTCAAGGAGCCTCCCCTCCTGAATGGCCTCCCGCAGGGCCCGGCGCACCCTTCGCTCCACGGCCTCTTCGGATTCGGCCACGGTGCGGAAGGCGGCGGGCACCAGGTAGTCGGCCTTGTAGAGGTCGGCGATGTCGTAGACAAAGGAGAGGAGCTTCCCCGTGTGGATGAAGCCCAAAGCGGGGCTAAAGCCCAGGGAGACGATGGCCGCGTGGGCCAGGCCGTAGAGGTAGCTCGCCCCGGCGGAGAGGGCCCGGTTCACCGGGTCCGCCGCCCGCCAGTTGCCCCGGTCGTAGCTCCGGCCGTACCAGGGCACGCCCGTCTCCCGGCTCCAGCGGGCGTAAGCGTTCCGCACCCGCACCCCCTCCAGGCCCCGCACCTGCTCCAGGGTGAGGCCCTCGGGCAGGGGCTCGGAGAAGCGCATGCGGTAAAGCCGCATCACCACCTCGAGGTGCAGGGCGGGGTCGGCCCAGGCCCGGGCCTGGCGGTAGAAGCGGGCGGCGCTTCGGGTGTCGCCCAGGCCCTGGGCGTAGAAGCGGGCCATCCCCTCCCCCACCCAGGCCACGGTGCATCCGTTCTCGGCGAGGAGGCGGACGGCGGCGTGGGTGATGCGGGTGCCGGGCCCCAGGAAGAGGACTCCAAGCCCCGCCACCGGGGCGAGGGTGAGGCCCTCTTGGTCGTAGATCCCGATGCCCCCGGCCTCCCGCTCCACCACGGCGTGCTCCACGTAGAGGTAGGAGAGGCCGTCCCGGAACTTGGGAAGCTCCTTGAGGTTCCTGGCGCTGGAAACGGGGGGCACGCCGCCTCCCTAGGGGGCCACGGAAAGGAGGCCGAGGCCCAGGGCCTTCCCGGGGCCCACGCCCCGCCTTAGCGTGGCGAGGGCCCTTTCGGGGTCCACCACCTCGAGGCGCCCCTCAAAGAGCACCGCCTGCACCTGGAGGAGCTTCCCCGCCTCCTCCCCGTCCTTCTTCCGCCGGACCTCCAAGAAGGTGTCTTGGAGGATCTGCACCCAGGGGCCCCTTTCCCCCTCCAGGAGGCGGAACCCCCCCTCCTCAAGGCGCCTCTCCAGCCAGGCGACCTTCTCCGCCGGGGTCTTCAGGGCCACCCGCTTCCCCGTGGCGGCGAGGCGCTTCGCCGGGTTGGCCCGGAGGCGGAAGCGGAGGCGCTGGCCGGGCTTCAGGGCGGGGTGGAAGGGCTTGGGCGGAAAGACCTGGGCGTAGCCCTCGTCCAGCACGCTCCAGTCGGGCTCGGTGAGGGTCTGCACCAGGACCACGGGAGGCTCCAGACCCCGGGCGGGCTCCAAGCGCCAAAGAAGCCGCTCCCGCCCCTCCTCCAGGGCCCGGGAGACCGCCTTGGAGAGGGTGCGGTGCATCTCGTAGGGGTTCGCCAAATCCCGGCGGGCGGCCCGGGATGCCGGGTTCAGCACGAGCTTAGTGAGCCACACGGGCCACCTCCCACGCCGGGGGGCCTTCCGGCACCCTCTCCTTGGGAAGCACCTCCTCCCGCACGAACCGGGCGGCGAAGCGGCGCTCGCTGAAGGGCCCCGCGGGTTGGTCGTAGACCAGGCGGCCCTCCTCGGCCTCCAGCGCCAGGAGGAGGTCCTCCGGGGGCTTCCCGCCCAAAAGGTACGGGTAGCCCTCGAGGGCCTCCGCCAAAGGGGCCTCCACGAGGCCGTCGGGGAGGTAGGGCGGGGGGCTTGGCACGTAGCTCTTCCGGCCCAGGTAGAGGGGGAAGCGAGGGTTCTTTAGGGCCCGGTGCAGGGCCTCCAGGAGGGCCCTCTCCCCCTCGAGGCCCACCAGGAAGGCCGCGTCGGAGAGGAAGTACCGCTTACTGGTCACGGTCGCATTGCGCTCGTCTACCCGTATGGGAGTTTTTGTATAGCGGCTTAGCCATTCCCTCTCTTTCGGGGTGCTAACGGCAACGTACCCCTCCGTCCGGTAAACAAACTGAGCCGTCTGGTAGTCCACCTTGAGCACCCCCTTCCGGTCCACCCTAACCCCCATGCGGAGGGCGGCCAGATCGGAGACGTCCTCCCTCCGGTCCCGGCCCAGGGCGGCGGCCAGAAGGCCCACCACCCCGCTTTTCGTGGGGTAGGGCCAGGTGTCCCGGTGGTCAAAGCGGCTCCGCGTGCCCCAGGACTGCAGGGGGCCTTGGAGCCTGATTAGGAGGGTGGGCACGCTACACCCCCAGAAGGGCCTTCACGGCCTCCGCCGCCTTCTCCTTGAGGGCCTTCAGGTTCTCCAGCCTGGGAACCCCGTCCCCTTCCGCCCCGGTGAGGTCCAAGGCGCCCTTCCACTCCGGCTCCAGAGGCCCATAGACCCGGTCAAACTTCGCCCACTCCTTAAGGAGGGCCTCGGCGGAAAGCCGAGAGAGGGGAACCTCCTCCTTAGGCCGAAGAGGGGCCTCAAAGGCCGTGGCCAGGTTCCGGGGCATCCCCTCCCCCGCCCGAAAGGCCACGAAGAGGGGCGGGTTATGGGCGGCGAAGCTGTTCTGCTTGCCCGAGGGCAGGGTGAGGGCGAAGGCCTCGAGGAAGGCCAGGACCCCCTTGAGGGCGAGCTCCTTGTCCCCCTGGAGGTTTTCCACGAGCTTGTCCAGGTCCACCACGGCGTAGCGGTAGAGGGTGGCGGAGTAGAACTCCACGTCCCCCATCATCCCCGCCCCCGTGTCCTCTTTGGGGTTGAGGTCGTCCACGGCGGTGTAGAAGTCAAACTCCCGGTCCACCTTGTGGGTGCTTAGGGCGTGGGCCACCTGGGCCGCGGCGTCCACCCCGAGCTCGGGCCGGTCGGCGAGCATCCGGCCGAAGAGGGCCAGGTCCACGGCCTTGCCCCCGTCCAGGACCCGCTCCAGGGCCTTCTTGAGCTCGGGGGGTACCTCCGCCTTCTTCTTCCCCTTCACCTCGCCCGAGAGGGCCTCGAGGTTCTCCCGGATGCCCTGGGCCAGGGCGTCAAGCTCGCGGTTCCCCAGGAAGAGGAGATACTCCGTCCGCCCCTCCTTCACCCCGAAGCCCAAGGCGTTCAGGGCGTTCTCTATGGCACGGCGGGCAAGCTCCTCCTCCACACCCGCAAGCCTGCGGAGAAGCTCTTCCACGAGCCGCTTCGTCCGCACCGCCCGCTCCTCCTCGGAGAGGAGGGGCCAGTCCCTAAAGGCCACCCGCACTGCCCGCTTCTGGGCCTGGCTGGAGATCCTGGCCCGCCTAAAGCCCCCGAAGAGGGCGTCTTTGGGGCTTCCCGTGTCGTCCCGGTTCAGGTTGCTTGGGGCCACCGTCTGCAGGATGTGCACCTCCAAAAGCTTCATGCCTCCACCTCCTTCTTCTTCTCCTCTTCCGAAGCCCCGGCGCCGTAGTACTCCCTCGCCCAGCGCGCCTGGACGTGCCTCTCGGGAGAAAACCAACGCAAAAGGTCATCCAGAAGCCGGGCGAAGTCTATCCCTCCTTCCACCAAGGCCACCGCCTGGCGCAGGCGGAAGGCGATCTGGTCCCGGTCCGCCTCCAAAAGGGCCAGAAAACGCTTCTCCACGCTGGCCGAGCCCTGGGCCTTCTCCCAGAGGGCCCGGGCCAAGGTGCGGCCCACTTGGTGGTCCCCGTCCTTCAGGGCGTAGAGGGCCGCCACCAGGTAGTGGGCCTCGCGCTCCTCCTGCCTCCAATCCCCTTTGGCCAAGAAGGGCTCCACGTAGGGCATCGCCCTGGGATAGGCCCCAGGGGGGAAGGCCAGGCTCCGCCTGAAGGCCGCCCGCGCCGCGGTCCAGGCCTTCTGGCCTTGAAGGCGCTTAAGCCAGTCCAGAAACCGTTCTCCTGGGCTCACGTCCGCACCTCCTCGCCAAGCTCACCAAGCAAGCGTCCAAACTCCTGTTCTCCCTGGGCCAGGGCCTTCAGGTGCCGCGCCCCCGTGCCCAGGAAGCGCCGGGTGGCCTTCCAGGCCTCCAGGGCCGCCCCCCTTAGGGCTTCCCGCCAGAGGTCCAGGGAGGCTTCCTCCTCCACCCGGGCGAAAAACCTGGGAAAGGCCCCGTCCAGGGCGTGCCAGTAAAGGCGCTCCAGGGGGAGGGAGTTGGCGAGCTTCGTAAGCTCCTCAAGGTACGGGCTTCGCCCGTGACCGCGGTCCCGCTCCCCCACCACCGCCTTGGCCACCTCCTGGGCAAGGTGCTTCAGGCCCTGCCCCAGCTCCTCGGCCATCTTCAAGGCTTTTTCCAGGTTTTCCTCCGCCTTCGGGGTAAGGAGCCCCGAGGGCAAGGGGTAGACCTCCCGGCGGATGTCCAGGACCTTGGCCTGGTCCGAGACCTGGCCCAGCACGCGCAAGGTGATGCGCCCCTCCAAGCCCTCGTCCTCCAGCTCCCCCTGGAGGTTCTCCGCGTGCTCCAGGGTGGCGGCCACCTTGCCCCCTTGCCTCGGGAGCATGGCGGAGAAGTCGCGCCAGAAGCTCCGCTCCTCGGAAAGGCGGAGGACGAGGAGGTTACCTTTGGCATCCAGGCGCTGGGCCACCATGGGGTCGCGGTGCGTGGCCTCTAAGGGCTCCACCCCGGGGCCGTAGCCCATGAAGCGCACGCCGTCCCCCTCGTCCAGGAGGCGCACCCCCCGGGCGGGCCAGGTGTAGACCCGGGTCCTGCCCGTGAGGGGCCACTTGGTCCTGGCGCCCTCCAGGTCCCCAAGCCGCAAGGGCGGCACTTCCCAAATGGGGGCATCGTCCTCTGGAGTGTAAGGGACGAGGTTCAAAAGGAGGGTTTCCAGCAGGTTTTGCCCGGTGGGCAGAAAGAGGGCGGGACGGGCCACGGGGGCATCTTTCGCCGAGCCCACCCCGTAGCGGCGGAGGAGCCCCCCGGGGGCGAAGGCCTGGTGCACGAGGAGGGCCCGGGCGGCCTGGGCGTAGGTGGCCTTGGGGAGGTTTTCCTCGGTGGTGTGGTCAAAGAGGGTGGGGTTGTTGCCGCTCGCGAGCTCGGGGAGGAGCTTGCTCCAGGGAAGGGGGTTCTCCTCCGGAAGGTCCGCCACCTGGAGAAAGGGGGCCTCGGGGTGGAAGAGGAAGAAGCGGTCCCGGAAGCGGTTCAGGTAGTCCCTTATGGGGTCTTGGGGAAAGCCCCCCTTCCGCCACCAGTCCAGAACGTCCTCCGGGCAACGGGGGCCCGAGAGGGCCCGGTGGAGCACCGCCAGGAGGAGGCGGTGGAGGACGGCCTCCTCCAGGGGGGAAGGGGTCTCTATGCGGGCGAACTCGTGGGCCCGCAAGAGGGCCTCCCCGATCCCCACCTCCACCACCCGCCCGCCCTTCAGGACGGGGATCCAGGGCTCGTCAATGAGGTTGAACTTCTCCAAGCTTCCCACCTCCCTTTGCCTTTAGGCTAAGCCCGGTTCCCGACATCCGCTGACGGAATCAGACCGGAAGGTAGACCACCCCGAGCTCGGGGTCCAGCTCCACCTGGAAGGCCCGCTCCCCCGAGCGGAAGACCCGCCCCACCTCCAAGGGGCGGAGGCCCCGGAGGAGGCCGCTTTTGCGCCAAGCGGGTGGGGGCTCCTCCTTCAGGAGCTCCTGGGGGAGGGGAAAGCGGGAGAGACGCACCGCCCGCCGGAAGAGGGCCTCGGCCTCTTCTCGGGAGACCTCCCCCTTCAGCGGTGCCCTCCGCCGCCCCTCCCGGTCCAGGAAAAGCCCCTCCCCCACCCGGAAGAGAGGGACCACGGCCACGCTGGGGTCTCCCAGGCGGGTGAGGAGGCGCTGGGTCTCCGCCTTCTCCTCGTCGTCCTCCAGGCGCTCCTGGGCCACCAGGGCGCCCTCGTCCCAGTAGGCGAGGAGGCGGTCCAGCTCGCTTAGGGAAAGCCTCCTGGCGGTGTTCGCCTCCCGGTCCCGCCGCTCTTGAAGGGCCTTCAGGCTCTTCTTCGCCCGCTCCCGCAGGCCCTCGGGGAAGCTCTCGGGATTTTCCCCCTCATAGATCTCCTCCAAGAGGGCCTCGAGGTCTCCGGGCACGCGGAGGCGGTCCCGCCCCGAAAGGGCCCGCCAGGTGGCGAGGAGGACGTAGTCCTCGTAAACCTTGTCCCAGTAGAGGGGCTTTCCGAAGTCCAGGTCCTCCGGCACCCCTAGGAGGAGCCGGGGGCGGGCGTGTTCCTCGGGCCTAGGCCGCTCGTGGCGGTGGAGCCTCCCGGAGCGCTGGAAGAGGAGGTCTATGGGGGCGAGGTCGGTGTAGAGGAGGTCAAAGTCCAGGTCCAGGCTCTGCTCCGCCACCTGGGTGGCCACCAGGATGGCCCGCGGGGGCCTTGGCCCTCCCTTGCCGAAGAGGGCGAGGACCACGCTTCCCCTCAGGGCCCGCTCCTCGGCGGGGAAGCGGGCGTGGAGGAGGAAGACCAGGGTGCCGTCTGTCAGGACCTTTCCCACCACCTCACCCCCCCGCTCGGGAAGCGCCTGGCGCACCTCTTCCCACGCCTGCCCGCCAGAGATGCCCCCAAGGCGCCTCGCCAGCTCCTCGAGGGTAAGAGGGGTTCCCTCCCCCAGGGCCCGGTAGAGGTCCTGGGCCCGGTCCACGGTGTTCACGATGGCCCCCACCGCCCCGGGGAGGGCCCCCTTAAGCCTCTGGGCGAGGGGCTCCACGTCCACCTCCCGCAGGACCTCGAGGGCCACCTCCACCTCCCGGGCCGGGGGCAGGGAGCGGGCCTTCACCCCCTCCCCCACCAGGACCACCCGGGGGTAGGGGCCGAGGTCCTGCCCCTCCACCTCCTCCCCCGCCCAGGCCTCGAGGAGGGCCCTCCGGCGGGAAGGAGGCAGGGTGGCGGTCATGACGACGGCGCTGGAGCCGAGCGCCCTGAGCCAGCGCAGGAGGGCCTGGAGGAGGCCCGAAGTGTAGACGTCGTAGGCGTGCACCTCGTCCAGCACCACCACCCGGTTCATGAGCCCCCAGAGCCGGACGAAGTGGTGCTTGACCCGAAGCACGCCAAGGAGGGCCTGGTCCAGGGTGCCCACCCCGTAGGGAGCCAGCATGGCCCGCTTGCGGGCGGAGAACCACGCCGAGGCCACAGCCCCTCCTTCCTCCTCCTCCCCCACCTGGCGGGGGGCGGCCCGCTCCAGAAGCCCGGCGTAGTGGGGGTTGAGGAGGGCGGTGCCGTGCTGGAGCTGGAGCTCCAGGCGGCTCCCCTCCCCCAGCCGCTCCAGAAAGCCCCTCACCCGGGGGAAGAGGCCGTTGGCCGTGGCCTGGGTGGGCAGGGCCACGTAGAGCCCCCGGTGGCCGAGCCCCGCCTGGAGGAGGTGGTGGGCGTAGAGGGCGGCCTCGGTCTTGCCCATGCCCATGGGGGCCTCCACCAGGAGGAGGACCGGGGTACACGCCCCTTCCAGGAGGGCCGGGACACTTTCCTGGAGGGCATTGGGCTTCGGGATGTAGGGGAAAAGTTCCCCGAACTCCCTCCTCTGGGCCTTCGCGAAGGCGGGCCAGCCCAGGCGGTTCAGGGCCTCTTGAGCGAGCCTTAGGGCCTCCTTCAGGTAGTCCCCCCGGCGGGGGTCCCGGCCGTAGGGGAAGAGGGAGGGGTCCGAGGCCACCCAGTCGGCGAAGGAGGCCAGGGCCATGACCCTTAGGACGGCCTCGGGCCGCGCCTCGCCGTTTCCCTGCGAGGGGGGAAGGGGGGCCCCAAGCCTCCGGAAAACCTCCTCCAAGAGCCACCTCCGGGCCTCTTTCCAGAGGGGGTCCTCCGTCCTGAGGTGGCGCCGGGCCCGGCTCTTCTCCTCGGCGTTCGCCGGGAAGCCGTGGTGAGCCCCGAGGGCGGCGGCGAGGTCGTTGGCCGCCCGCTCGGGAAGCCCCTTCTCCTTGAGGAGCCTCCGCAGGAAAAGCTCCGTGAAGACCCCGTGGGCCACCCAGTCCAGAAGCTCGCCGAAGGGGAGGCCCGCCCTTTGGACCCGTTCCTTTCCCTCCTCCCAGCCCGCCTGGAAGACGGGGCTCGCCTTGCCCAGGTCGTGGAGGCCCACGAGGGCGGCCGCCCAGGCCAAGGCCCCCTCCTCGGGAAGGCCCCAGTCCTCGGCGTAGAGGGCGCGGGTCCGGGGAGGCTCCATCCGGAGGACGGCTAGGGCCACGGCCGCCGTGT
The DNA here is from genome assembly GCF_000091545.1 of Thermus thermophilus HB8. Taxonomy (GTDB): domain Bacteria; phylum Deinococcota; class Deinococci; order Deinococcales; family Thermaceae; genus Thermus; species Thermus thermophilus. Next base: position 192,202 of record NC_006462.1, on the reverse strand, counting down.
CCAGCATGTGGGCGAGGAGGGGGTGGAAGGGGTTCCCGCTTTTGGCCCAGAGGGCGAGGGCGGCTTCCTCAACGCTCATGCGCGCACCTTAGGAGGGGAACCCGACACCTCCTGTCGGTTCCCGTAGAGGGCCAGAACCCGCTCCGCCTCCTCCAGCCAAAGCCGCCTGAGCTCCGGGGGGCTCAGCACCTCCACCCGGGGGCCGAAGCTCTGCACCCAGGCCAGGACCTCCCAGGGCACCCCGCCCTTGAAGGGGGCGGCCTCGAGGCGGGCGAGAAGGCTCCCGTCGGGAAGCTCCTCCTCGAGGTGGAGGCCGGGGTAGTCCCCCTCCAGAACCCGCCAGGCCGCCTCCGGAGCGAAACGGAGGCGCACCTCCACCCCCTTCTCCCGCACCCCCACTACCCCCCAGGCCCGGCGCAGGTAGGCGTTGGGGTCAAAGTCCTGGGGGATCTCGTAGGACTCGTCCAGAAGGCGGGCGTGGCGCATGCGGGAGAGCTTGAAGGTGAGCACGGCCCGGTGGTAGGTGCGCTCGTAGCCGATGGCGTAGAGGCCCAGGTTGGCCCGGTTGGCCTCGAGGAAGTAGACCAAGAGTTCCTTTGGCCGCCAGTTCTTGGAGCCCCCGGAGCGGTACTCAAAGGCGAGTACCCGCCGCTCCAGGAGGGCCCGGGCCACCATCTCCAGGGTGCGGCTCTCCCCCTGGCGCGCCTCCAGGCCCTGGGTACTCCGGAGGAGAAGGCCCCGCAAGGGCTCGGGAAGCATGCGGGCGAGTTTGTCCAAGGCCATGCGGTACTGGCGCGTGGGGGCCTGGTGGTAGAGGAGCCTTCCCGCGGCGAAGAGGGCCAGGGCCTCTATAGGGTGGAGGGAAGGGGGGCGGTCGGCGATGCGGTAGAGCCCCCGGGCCAGGCGCTCCACGGGAAAGCCGAGTTCAAGAAGGGCCTCGAGGTCCCGCTCCACCGTGCGCTCGCTCACGCCGAAGCGGCGGGCGAGTTCCCCCACCCGCATGGGCCTGAGCTTTAAGGCCTCGGCCATCTGCAGGAGGCGGGCGCTCTTGGCCTCTTGTCCCATGTGTTCATGCTAAGCAAGCCGTTTGGGCCAGGGTGTGATTTTTGACCATGCTATACTGGGACCAGCGCCCATCCTGGCCTTTCCCCCTCCCCCGTTCGGGCGCTGGGGAACTTGACAGAAAAACCTGCAATCCTTCCTAAACAGACACATAAAGGGGGGTAAGCGGGCGTTTGTGCCGTCCTGGTCATGTGTAGTCCCCACGCACGTGGGGATGGACCGACGCCACCCGCTCCTACTCCGAGGTGACCCGCGTAGTCCCCACGCACGTGGGGATGGACCGACGATTTGGCCGGGGCCCTTTACGAGCTCTCTGTAGTCCCCACGCACGTGGGGATGGACCGGTAGACCTGGCCCGCTTCGCGGCCGCCACTCCGTAGTCCCCACGCACGTGGGGATGGACCGAGGTCATCGCCGCCAACATCGCCTATCTGCAAGTAGTCCCCACGCACGTGGGGATGGACCGGCCGGACGCAGAATATAAGACGACCTTTGTCTAGTAGTCCCCACGCACGTGGGGATGGACCGTAGGCAACCTCCTCAACGGGCTGATTCTCCACCGTAGTCCCCACGCACGTGGGGATGGACCGCTGACAGCCCCCACCCGTCACAGGAGGCTAGGGTAGTCCCCACGCACGTGGGGATGGACCGGGCCCTATCCAGTTTATCCTCAAGCTTGCGAGCGTAGTCCCCACGCACGTGGGGATGGACCGGGTTAGCGCTATAAGCCCAAGGCCAAGGGGGTGGTAGTCCCCACGCACGTGGGGATGGACCGACCTCGTTGGGCGGCCAGAGAGAACAAGAGGGGTAGTCCCCACGCACGTGGGGATGGACCGGGGGCCGCAGACCTGGTGGCCTGGTGTGGAGGCGTAGTCCCCACGCACGTGGGGATGGACCGGGGCCGTAGTGCCTTGGGGCTCAGCAGCGCCTCGTAGTCCCCACGCACGTGGGGATGGACCGAGGGTACTCAACGAGGCGGACGACCCACTCGGGTAGTCCCCACGCACGTGGGGATGGACCGCTGGCCCGGGCGGCCTACCTGTGGCTCCTCCGGTAGTCCCCACGCACGTGGGGATGGACCGCCTTTAGCCCAGCCGTGGCCCAGGACCCGGGCCGTAGTCCCCACGCACGTGGGGATGGACCGCCCTCCGCCGTCCTGCAGGCCATGCTCCGGGCCGTAGTCCCCACGCACGTGGGGATGGACCGGTGAAAAATCGGTTCCCGGCGTAGACCTCCACGTAGTCCCCACGCACGTGGGGATGGACCGCTTAGCCATTCGGCACCCCCTCCGGCCACGCCGTAGTCCCCACGCACGTGGGGATGGACCGGCGATGTTGCCGGTAGTAATAGTAATGGCAAGTAGTCCCCACGCACGTGGGGATGGACCGCCCCTGACACGACTCCGGGACGTGAAGCGGTCGTAGTCCCCACGCACGTGGGGATGGACCGTCCTCTAGCAAGGCGCGCCGCTCCCGCGGGGGCGTAGTCCCCACGCGCGTGGGGATGGACCGGGTCTTACGACCCCTCCGGGCCGGGCCTCCGGCGTAGTCCCCACACACGTGGGGATGGACCGCCGGAGGAGGTGCCCGACGAGCTTGCGGACGAGTAGTCCCCACGCACGTGGGGATGGACGGACCCCCTTCGGGCAACCCTTCCGTCCGACGGAAGCTTCCCCGGGCCGTAGACTGCCCTCATGAAGCGAAACGCTTGGGAGGTGTACGGCGAGGTTCTTAAGACGGCCCGGGAGCTTGGCCTCGAGGGGGAGGAGCAAGAGGTGGCCAAGGCCCTCCTCGCCTGGCCCAAAGAGCGCTTCCACGCCCTCGCCGCCCGGGTGGGCCTAAAGGCGAAGTACCTGCGGCACGACCTTCTCCCCATCGCCTTTCTCCCCGAGCCCCTGCGGGAGGCGCTCCAAGGGGGGCTCCCCCTCCGGGAGGCCCACAGGCTCCACCGGCTCCTGAAGCGCGGGGAGCTTTCCCTTCAGGACCTAACGGGCAAGGACCCCAAGGCCCTCATGGCCCTCCCGGCCAGGCCGGGGGAGGTGGACCCTCGCCTCCCCGTCTGGTTCTTCCCCCCTGAGCCCTGGGAGGAGGCCCTCCCCATGGCGGTGGCCCGGGCCCTGGTCCAGCTCTACACGAGGGAGGGGGAGCTCGTGCTGGACCCCATGGCGGGCCGGGGGACCGTGGTGGAGGCCGCCCGCGCCCTGGACCGCCGGGCCTGGGGCGGGGACATCGCCCCCAGGGGCCCCCTGGTGGAGCGGGCCGACATCCGGGACCTCCCCCGGCGCTTCCGGAAGGAGGCCGCCTTGGTGGTCCTCCACCCGCCCACCTTCTCCACCTGGCTCCGGGAGGAGGGGTACCGGGAGGAGGCGGAGGAGCGCTACGGGGAGTACATCCGCCACATCTCCTCCTTCCTGGACCTCTGCCGCCCCACCCTGGCCCCCGGGGGAAAGCTGGTCCTGGTGGCCAGGCCCCGGCGGACCCTCACCCCGAAGGACCTGGAGGCGGGGCACGACTTCTTCCTCGCCCCGTGGGAACGGGCCCTGGCCGAGGCCGACTTCCGCCCCCTCTCCTACCACCTGGCCGTGAGCCAGGACGGCAGGCAGGACTGGCACCTCTTCGTGGGGGAGCCCCGGGGGTAAGGGTGGACCTTTCCTTTGCCCTGCCCCCCGGCCTCGAGGCGGAGATGGCCTACTCGGGGTGGGGCTACGACCCGGAGATGGCGGCCTTCTGGCAGGAGCTGGTGGAGGTTTACGCCCCCCTCGCCCACGGGATCCCCATCCGCTGGCGGGTGGGGACGAAGGTCCACCAGGCGGCGGCCTGGCGGAAGGAGAAAGGCGTGTGGACCGTGGAGCTCTCTCCCCTGCTCTTCTCCCGCTACCCCATCTTCCTCGCCCGCCGCTACGGCCTCCCCATGGGCCTCCCTCCCCTCCACGCCCTGGTGCGCGTCCTGGAGGAGGCCCGGACGCTGGAGGTGGAGGAGGGGCTTCCCGGGGGCGCGGTCCTCTACCGCCTTCCCCTCCCCGGGCCCGCCCCCGAGGGCAGCGAGGCCTGGCGGGAGGTGGAGCTGGAGGCCCTGCTCGCCGAGGGGGGGAGGCTTCTTGAGCGCGAGGCCGCCTCCGCCGCCGAGGCCCAGGCCCTGGCGGAGGAGGCCAAGGAGCTCGCCCTAAGGCTCCAGGCCCACCCCTTAGGGGAAAGCGATCGGGCCCTGGCCCTCCTTACCGTCCTGGAAGCCTTCCGGAAGGCCATGGAGCGCCTGGCCGCCCGCTACGAGGCCTGGGCCTCCGACCGGGTGGCCCGCGAGGGCACCGCCTACGCCGCCCACCTCTCCTTCCCCCAACGCCTGGCCCGGCTCAGGTACCGGGACCGGACGGGGGAGTAGCCCCAGGAGAGCAAGCCAAGCGGCGTTGCCGCCTACGCGGCCCCTCAGCGGATCTGCGCCCGGTAGCACACCTCCCCCGCCTCCCCCGGGCCCACGTTGCCCACCTCCACCCTCACCACCCCGCCTGAGACCTCCCCGGCGTCGTCCCCCTGGGAGGCGGTGAGGTAGAGGGTGGCGCTCCCGTGGCTCCAGCGGATGGCCTTTCCCCCGTAATCCGGCACGGAGGGGAGAGGATCCGTGAAGAAAGGCACCGGGTCGGTGAGGACGAACTGGCTCACGGAGGCCGTGCCCAGGTTGCGGTAGGCCACGCAGTACTCCAGCACCTCCCCGGGCCTCCCCTCCCCCAGGGTGCCGAACCCCGTGCCCTGGCTGACGTTCCGCACCCTCTTCTCCAGCCGGACCTCGCCCCCCGAGACCGTGGTGGTGTCGGCGAGGCTTCGGAGGTCCACCACCCCGGGGTTATTGGCCCAGGAGAGGGCCCCTTGGAGGAGGGTCACGTCCACGGCCCCCGCGGGCACCCCGGGGGGCACGAGGACCCGCACCTCGAGGGCGCAGGCCTTTAGGCTCCCGTCCGCCTCCCGGGGCCAGGAAGGCCCCACGGGAAGGGTCTGGGGCAAGGAAGCGAAGCCCTCCCCCGGGTCGTCAAAGTCCCCGTCGCAGTTCCCGTCCACCCGGACCTGGACCGTCCAGGAGGGGGCGTTGGCCAGGGAGAGCGTGAGGCCTCCCAGGGTGCCCGGGCGGTAGAGGTGGGCGTAGACCACCACCCCGGGGCTTGCGGCTTGGCCCGTCTGGGGCGGGTAGAGGCGGCTTTCCCGGACCACGCCGAAGTTGCGGGCCACCTCGGTCCCGGCGATGGCCCCCGCGTCCAGGGTGGGGAAAGCGGGGCTCTGCGCCTCACTCCAGCCGGAAACCGGGTGCGCGGTGCTCCCGTCGTTCCAGCCCGTGGCCGGGCGCAGGGGGTGGGAGAGGGTGAAGGGGCCGAAGTTCCATGGGATGTAGAGGACGTAGCGGCCCTGGCCGTCGGTGGTGGCCGAGCGGGTGCCGCTTCCCTGGGCGGTGACCGCCACGCCGGAGACGCCCCTTTCCCCGCCCGTCTGCCAGGCGTCGTTGGCGGCGCCGCCCCCTTCCCCGTCGTCGTAGAAGACGGTGCCCACGAGCCTCGCCCCGTGGAAGAGGCCGAAGTCCAGGCCGGAGAGGTCCTGGGACACGCTCACGTTGAGGCTACCCGAGGGGGGGTTGACGAAGAGCCAGCCCGGAGGGGGGGTGGGGGTGGTGTCGGAGGGATCGTTGTTGTTGTCCAAGAAGAGGGTGTAGCTTCCCGGGGCCACCCCCGTGAAGCTGAACACACCGCTTCCCGGGTCCACCTGGGCCTGGGCCACCACGCTTCCCCCCTGGAGGAGCTTCACCCAGACCGTGGCCCCGTCGCTCCAGCTCTCCCCAGAGGACTTCAGGCCGTTGGGCTCGAGGTCGTGGTAGACCTGGCCCGCCAGGGTGAAGCCCACCACCGTGACCGAGGCGCTTGAGGTGGCCTCCTGGCTGTAGCCGGTTCCCAGGGTCTGGGCGTTGTAGCTCACCTTGGCGGTGTTGGAGATGGTTTGGCCTGCGGCGCTGGGGAGCACCTGTACCCGGAAGCGCACCTCCGCCCCTTCTCCGGGGAGGACGAGGCCGCCCTGGCTGGCGTTTGCCCCGGTGCCGAGCCGGAAGCGCACGCAAGGCCCTCCCCCCGCCTCGGGACAGCTTGGGCTGTACTCGGCGATGTCGTCACCGGGGGCGTCCGTGAAGGTGCCGGTGGGCGCCGCCGCCGCGTTTTGCACCACCCGGAGGCTTCCCGGGACGTACTGGGTGCCCGCCGGGATGGGGTCCACCACCACCACGTTCGTGGCCCCGTCCAGCCCGGTGTTGCTGAAGCTCACGGCGTACTCCAAGTGGTCCCCCACCAGGAGGTCTCCGCCGTTGAGGTCGGAGGCGGTCTTGGTGAAGGTGGTGATGAGGTCGGGGAGGTAGAGGTCCACGGCGAAGGCCATGACCACGGGGAAGTATATGTCCCCTGAGGAAGTAAACGTGACCGTGGCCGACGTGGCGCCGTTGGAAAGCTTCCCGGTGGCGTCCACGAGGTCCACGTCCACCGCCATCTGGTTTACGAAGTCCGGGGTTTTTTGTGTGAAGCGGGTTCCCAGATAAGAGATGGAGCTATTGAAGAAGTTGTTCTGCGGGTTTTGTGCGTCGCTCAGGGAGGAGCCGTTGAGGAGAAGCCGGTCCCCGGTGAGGCCCCCGTCCCCCTCAAAGGCCACGGCCCCCACCCGGGCGTTCACGGCGCCCACCAAAGGGGTGAGGAAGCCCGAGAGGGTGATGGACACATCGTTACCGTCACTCACCGTCGCCAGGCCGTCGTAGACCACCAGGTTTTTTAAGGTGGCGTTGGGGTCGCGGTAGACCACCACCAGGCTCCAGCCTGCGTAGAAACCGAGGCCACTGTTTCCCGTCTGTGCAAGGATGCCGCCCACCCAGTAGGTGCCGCTTCCTGCAGAGCGCACCTGGCTCGTGACGTCGGCGAAGGCCACGTAGGGGCGGGAGCTGGGGGTGCCCGCATTTGTTATGGTGCCGAGGAGGGTACCCGGGACCGCCTGGTAGTCCACGGCTCCCGGAGGCTTGAGGTAGATGGTGTTCCGCCCGGAGGCGCTTGGGTCAGCCCGCGCCCCCCAGTAGAGCCCCGCCCACAGGACCTGCGCGCCGGAAGGGAGGTTGAGCTGGGCGGCGCTGGAACCTCCTCTTCCGCTAGGCCAGGAGGGGTTGGTGGGGTCGGCGTTCAGGAAGACCATGGACACGTTGTTGTTCGCGCTTGGGTTGTTCATCGTGCTGGTGTTACAGCCGTAGACACCGGAACCCGAGGCGCACATCAGGGTGTTCCCCACCATCCGGATGTCGCCCCGGTCGTTGGTCTCGTAGCGCTTCGCGAAGGGCGTGACCACCTGGGCCTGGGCGAGGCCCAGGAGGAGAACGAGGAGGACCGGCGCGGTTCTCGTCCAGACGCTCATCGGCTCCCTCCGAAGACGTCCAGCCTCAGGTACACCCCCTCCGGGGCGAAGAGGCTGGGCCCGAACTGGTAGCCCAGGGAGAGCCAGAGGGGGCTCAGGCGCAGGGTGCCCTCCACGGAGAAGCTCAGGTCGCTCGCCCCGGTGGCGGGCTGGAAGGTGTAGCTGGCCCCGCCCCCGAGGCCCAGAAGCTCCGTGGGGAAGAGGGTGGCGTAGAGCCCGAGGGCGTAGGTGGCCCCTTCGGGGTCGGGGAAGGGATAGCGGTAGCCGAAGGCGGGGCGCACGGAGAAGGCGGGGAAGGGGGCGTAGGCGGCGGCAAGCTGCCCCTCAAGGAGGCCCGTCTCCGTGGCGTAGCGGTGGTAGGTGAGGAGGGAGAGGTCCGAGGCGCGGAGGGCGTAGGCCAGGCTGAAGCGCCCCTTGGCCTCGGGGAGGAGGGAGAGGGCGAAGTCCAGGCCCAGGGTGTTCTCGGGGTCCAGGCTCCCCGCCGCCCCGCCCCGGAGGGTGAGCTTGGGGCCGAGGGCCCCTTCCACCCCGAAGGTGGCCACCAGGCCCTCCCGGGCGTAGCGGAGGCCGAGGCTTCCCCCAAGCTCCCCCTGCCCCCCGGAGAAGGCGTAGAGGGCGTAGAGGCCGAGGTTCGCGGAGAGGTTTTCCGTGAGGGGGAGGGGGGCTTCCAGGCCGAAGCGGGCGCGGTTCCCCTCCCCGCTCGCCGTGGGGAGCTGGTAGGAGAGGGCCAGGTTGGCGCTCCCCAGGCGCTGGCGCAGGCCGAAGGCCCCCTGCAGGCCCTCCCCCCAGAGGTAGGCCAGGCTCCCCTCCGCCTCCAGGGCCTCCCCCAGGGGCCAGAGGAGGTCCAGGCGGGTTTCCTGCCCGCCGGAGAGGAGGTAGGCGTGGGAGAGGCCGAAGCGGGCCCGGCCCTCCTGGTAGGCGGCCCGGCCCAGGAGGTAGAGGCCCCCCTCCCGCCAGGCGTAGCCCGCCCCCAGGCCGAAGCGGAAGCCCCGGGCGAGCTTCGCCTCGTAGACGAGCCCGGTGCGGCCGGGGGTGGTGTGCTCCAGGGCCACCGCCCCGGGGCCCAGGTCGTAGGCCGCCCGGAAGGCCCCCTGGACTTCCCCACCCTCCTCGTAGGCCAGGTTGCCCCGGGCCTCGAGGGGCCCCTCGCTTAGGGCGGCGGAGAGGCCGAAGCGCCACTTCCCCGCGAAGGCGGCCTCGAGGCCCACCTCGCTTCCCCCCTCCCCATAGGCCAGGGAGGCCCCAAGGGCGTAGCCCTGGGAGGCGAAGCCCTGGAGGTCCAGGCGCAGGTACCCCCCAAGCCCAAAGCGCCAGGGCCCCGCCTCGTAGGCCGCCTGGGCCCCAAGGGCGAGCTCCTCCCTGGGGGCGGAAAGGGGAGCGTACTCCGCCACGAGGCGCACCGGGGCGAACTCGGGGGTGAAGGGGGCGAGGGGCCTCGCGAGGACGATCTCCCCGCTCAGGAAGTCGTAGGTGTAGTCCACCCCGGCCTCCAGGGCCCTCGTCCTCCCCCCCTCCACCAGGAAGAGGCGGAGGGAGCCCGGGGCGGGGCTTCCGGAGAGGCGGTAGAAGGCGGTGCCGTCGGGGACGATCTCCTCCCGCACGCTCCCCTTGGGGAGGAGGGCCAGGAAGGCCTCCACCCTGGCGTCCCCCCGGGTGGCGAGGCGGAGGGCCGTGGCCTCCCCTAGGCCCGGGGCCAGGGGGCCCCGCTCGTAGGCGAGGGTGTACTCGGGGGTGGTGTAGCGCAGGGCCACGGGGTCGTCCGAGGCCAGGGGGCGCCGGGCCTCCTCCCCCGAGCCGGTGATGGGGAAGAAGCCCGCCTCGGGGGTCTGGGAAAGCCCTCCCGTGGTGTCCAGGGCCCCCTGGAGGAAGCCCCCTTCCAGGGGCGCTTCCACGTAGCCCCGGGCGAGGCCGAAGAGGCGGGGCCTCCCCTCCTCGGGGTCGTAGGCCACGCCCACGCTCCCCTGGGCGAGCCAGAGGGGCTCCTGGGCGCCCCCGGCGAAGAGGCGGAAGGTCTTCTCCAGCTTGTTGAAGCGGGCCCGGAGGCGCACCTCCTTTGGGGTGAGGAGGGGCTTGAGCATCACCGTCCCCACCCCGTCCCGCAGGAGCACCTGGTAGCCGGGCTCCAGGAGGCTGGCGTCGGGCGCGATGGGCTCGGGGTCGGCCTCGAGGGTGGCGAGGCCGAAGCCCGTGGGAAGGCCCATCCCGTCCACCGCCTTCAGGCGGAACTCCAGGGGGGTGCGCCCGTCCGCCCGGAGGCGCACGGGCTCCAGGACGAGGTCCTTGGGGGGCCCGGGCCGGAAGACCTCCACCTTGTCGTAGAAGCCCGGGCCTTCCACCTCTATCACGTTCCTGCCGGGGCGGAGGGGCACCCCGTAGTAGGCCAGGCGCTGCACCTTGCGCTCCTCGTCGTACTGGGCCTCCCCCAGGAGGCGGCCTTCCACCTCGAGGCCGTTCACCCGCACGGCGATGGGCCCGAGAGGGGCCTCAATCCTCAAGGCCACGGCCTCCTGCTGCACGATGGCCCCGTCCATGGGCTCCCGGATGGGCCCCTTGCGCTTGGCCGAAAGGGGCTTGGCCCCCTCGTAGTCCCTCAGGCGAAGCCCCCCTTTGAGGGGAAGCTCCCGGTCCAGGCGAAGGAGGGTGAGGGCGGGCTCGGGAAGGGGCGGGAGGGCCCGGGTGTGGAGGAGGGTGAGGGTCAAGAGGCCCTCCCGGGCGAAGGGGAGGCGCCAGACCAGGGTGCCGTCGGGAAGGACCCTGGGCTCCTCCACGGGCCTCCCGTCCAGCCGGGCGGAGCCCGGGCTGTACTCCGCCCCTTCCGGGGGCTTGAAGCCGAGGAGAAGGGCGTCCCCTTCCCCCTCCACCCGGAAGGGGAGGCGCACCACCGAGGTCCGCTCGGGGACGAGGACGGGGAGGACGGCCACCTTGGCCTTGACGGGGAAGGCGGCGGGGGTCTCCCCGAGGAAGGCGGAAAGCCCGTTCTCCAGCTCGCCCACGGCCTCGGCCCGGAAGGGGAGGGTGAAGACCCTCTCCTCCCCCGCCTCCAGGGCCACCCGTTCGCTCCAGGGGTCCATGCCGAGGCCCTTGCCCGGGATGTCCCTGAGCTCCACCTCCACCCGGTGGTCCGCGGGGTTCCTCACCCGGAGGCGGAAGACCCCTTGGCCTCCCTCCAGGAGGCGCGGGGGGTCCGCCTCCTTCTCCAGGAGGAGAGGCCGCCTCTTTAGGGCCACCTCCGCCCGCAGGGTCTCCGTGGGGGTGCGCAGGGTGGCGGCGCAGGCGCCCTCCGCCTCGGGCCCCAGGAGGACCCGGGCCCGGTAGGCGTGGAGGGCCTCTTCCCCGGGCTTGAGGTAGCCCTCAAAGCGGGCGGGCTCCAGGGGGCTCAGCCAGTCGGGGCAGGCGTCCTCCAGGACGTAGCGCATGGGGGCCTCGCCCCGGTTCTCCACCAGGAAGGAAAGGACCACCTCCTCCCCGGGCAGGTAGACCCGGTGGGGGAGGCTCCGCTCCAGGTGGGCCTTGGGCCTGAGGACCCGCACCCCGGCCTCGGCCTTCTCCCCGGTGGAGAGCTCGGCCCGGTTGACCAGGGTCCCTTGGGCCTCGAGGGGCACGGGGAAGGCGAACTCGTAGCTCCGCCCCTCCTTGGCCTTCAGGAAGACCTCCCGCCTCTCCTCCGTCCCCAGGAAGCGGTCCACGAGGACGGCCCTCCCCTCCTCGTCCCCCTCGTTCACCACGGTGACGCGGAAGCGGGCCACCCCCCCGGCCTCCACCTCGGGGGTGAGGGCCTCCTTGACGAGGCGGAAGGTGGCGGGGCGGACCACCACCGCCCTTCCCTCCGCCCTAAGCCCCCAGGGGGCGAGGAGGCCCGAGAGGGCGTAGGTCCCCTCCTTCTCCGCCAGGAAGCGCACCCTGAGCTGGAAGGGGCGGTCCTTGGTGAGGGGCCCCTGGGCCCGGGAGGCCCCCAAGGGGGTAAGACCCTCCGGAAGCTCCAGGGAGAGCTCCGCGGGGAGGAGGCCCGGGTAAGGGGTGGTGGCGGTGAGGACCACCTCCCCCTCCTCGCCCACCCGCAGGTAGACCTCCTTGGGGGCGAGGCTTAGGGCCACCTCCGGCAGGAGGCGCACCAGGACCTCCTGCCTCTTTCCGGGGAGGACCTCCACCTCCTGGGGGGCCTCCACCCGGGCCCCCTCCGCGAGGACGGCCAGGGGGTAGCGGCCCCGGGGCAGGGCGAGGGTCCTCTCCCCGTCCACGGGGGCCTCGAGGTCCCCGAGGCGGAGGGTGGCCTTGGCGGGGAGGTCGCCCCCGGGCAGGGCCACCGCCACCCTGAAGCGCACCTCTCCCTGCGGGGGCCTTTCGGGCGCGGGAGGCTTGGGAAGGCGGACCACGAAGGTGACCTCCCCCCCGGGGCAGCCTACCTCCGCCCAGCCTTCCTGGACGAAAACGGCCCCCCGGGCCTCCACCCGGAGGAGGCTCGCTCCCTCGGGGAGGAGGGGCCGGAAGACCCGGTCCTTTTCCTCTACGGGGACGGGGAGGGGCTTGCCCTCCTCGTCCACCACCCGCGCCCTGGCCTCCCCTGGGGGGATGGCCTTCAGCACCCCGTTTTCCAAAGAGGTGCAGGCCCCCACCCGGAAGGCCACGGTGTTGGAGTGCTGCCTGGCCGTGGGGGGCTGGGTGAAGCCGAAGAGGGCGAGGCCCGGGCGCTTGGTGTAGGTGGTCCACCCCCGGTCCCCGGAGACGGGGCGCTCTTCCACGGAGCCGTCCTCGTAGCGCACCCGGGCGCGAAGCTCCTCGGGGCCGTCCTCGTCGTAGAAGGCCACCTCCAAGGGGCCTTCGGAGTAGACGCCAAGGGGCTCCACCCAGACCCGGCCCCGCTCGTCCGGCAGAAGGCGGAGGGTGGTGGTCTGGGTGAAGACGTCCAGGATGAGCTGGGGCTTGGGGTCCAAAGACAGCTTGAAGCTCGGGGCCTCCACGCGGAGGACGAAGGCGTTTTTGCCGTTTCCGAGAAGCTCGCTTTCAAAGAGGTAGACGCCCGCCTCCATCTCCCCTTCAAAGAAGGGGACCCAGCGGTGGGGCTCCACCCCGAAGGCCATCTCCCGGAGGGGCTTCCCGTCCCTATAGAGGCGGAAGGTGGCCTTAAGCTCCCCCTTCCCCCCGTCGTAGCGCTCGTCCCCTAGCTCCGGTTTCCCCAGAAGGGCGCTCCGGTAGTCCGTGGGGTCAAACCCCGGGGAGAAGAGGTCCAGCCGGACCCTCCCCTTCTCCGGGATCACGAGCCAGATCCGGAAGGCGTGGGTTTCCCAGCCCACCCCGTCCCCCACCACCGTGGCCTTGAGCTCGCGGGCCACGGGCTGGGCCAAAGCGGGAAGCAAGAGGAGAACGAGGGCAAAAACCCGCTTCATGGGTACCTCCAGCGCACCTCGGGGTCGGACATGTAGGGTTCCTCCAGGGCGTACTCCAAGACCTCCTCCCCGCTGAAAAGGGCGAAGTGGAAGGTCTTCTCCGTGCCGTCGGGCTGGGGGTCGCGCACGGTGAGGTCCTCCAGGGGCTCCTGGGAGCGAAGGAGGAGGACCACCCGGAAGCCCTCCTTCAGGGGAAGGAGGCGCTTTTCCAGGGTGAGGGGCCCGAAGCGCAGGGTGGTCTCCCGGTAGGCCTCGAGGAACCCCTTGGGGGCCTTCAGGGGGAAGTCCGAGACGCTAAGCCCCTGCACCCGCACCCCGTGGCGGTAGCCCTCGCCCAGGGCCTCGGGGTGGGGAAGGGGCGGGAAGGGAGCGGAGGCGGGGTCCAGCATCACCTGCCACACGCCGGGCTCCAGGTCCCGGAAGGCGTAGCGGCCCTCCCGGTCCGTGAGGGTCTGCCAGCCGTTGGCGAGGACCACCCGCGCCCCGGGCAAGGGGACGTCGTTGCCGGGGTCGTAGCGCCCGTCCTCGTTCACGTCCAGGTAGACCCGGCCCAGCAACACCCCCCGCTCCAGGCCCAGGGGGCCAAGCCGCACCCGCACCTGGGCCCGGGCCTGGACCCGGGCGGTGGCCGCCCCTTGGGCGCTCAGGCCCTGAGCCTCGGCCACGTTGACCAGGGTGGCGGGGGCCCCGGGGAGGACCCGCATGCGGTACTCCAGGCAGAAGCTCTCCTTGGGGCCCAGGGTGAGGGTCCAGCGCAGGGAGGCCCCTTCCCTCACGGGCTCCAGGGGGTTCAGGCTTCCCCCGCACCGCCCTCCCCGGGCGCTTCCCTCCAGGTAGGCCAGGCGGGGGTTGGGAGTGTCCTCGAGGCGCACCTCCAGGGGAGTGGAGGCGGGGTTGGTGACCTTCAGGGTGTAGGTGAGGAGGTCCCCCGGGGCGGCCTCCTTCGGAGCCACCTCTTTGCTCAGGGCCAGGTTCACGGAGAGCACGGGGTGGCGCACCTCGTTGGACACCAGGGGGTTAGGGGTGCTCTCGGAGGTGAGGGTGAAGCGGTTCTGGAGGAGGGTGTCGTCCGGGGTGTCCGCCTTCACCCGCACCCGCACCCATAGGCGGGTCTCCCCCAGGGGCAGGGGGTCCAGGAGGAAGACCACGGCGTGGCTTTCCGGATCGTAGCTTCCCCCGCTGGCCTCGAGGAACTCCACCCATGGGGGCAGGCGGTCCTCCACCCGGGCGTTGGGGAGGGGGGCGAAGCGGTTCTCCACCACCAGGGCGTAGGTGAAGAGGTCCCCCGCCTTCAGGGTGGTCCCCGGGGCGGGGTCCGCCTCCTTCCTCAAGACGAGGGCCTCGGCGGGGAGGACCTCCAGGCGGTCCCTGGTGCGGTTCTCCCCGCCGCCCCCCAGGGAGGCCGCCACCAGGGTGGCCTCGAGGACTCCCGCCTCCTTGGCGTCAAAGCAGGCCAGGAAGTCCAGGCTCTCCCCTGGCCCCAGGGGGACGGGCTCGGGGAGGGGCGTCCCCTGGAGGGTGAGGAGGCGCCCCGGGGCACCTTCCACCCGGATGCGGTAGCGGTCTTGGGCGGTGCCCTCGTTGAGGAGGGTGTGGCGGAAGCAGTAGGGCTGGCCCGCAAGCCCCCGGGCCTCCTGGAGGTCGTCCCCGCTCCCCTCTCCCCCCGGCAGGGCCTTGGGGTTCCCCCCGGGGCCCAGGTGGTGGCGGTAAAGGGGGAGGACCTCGAGCACGGCCACCCCTTCCGCCGGGCCCCCCGGCCCCTCCGCCAGGGCCCGGTTCTCCCGGGGCCCCGGGGAGGCGGTGGGGAGGGCCTCCACCTGGAAGGAGAGGGTGGCCTCCTCCCCGGGGAGGAGCCTCTCCAGCCGGAGCCGGACCCCGAGCACGGAAGGAGGTTCCTCGGTGCGCCAGGCCGCGCCGTCAAAGAACTCCAGAATCCCCTTGGGGGCCCGGGCGCTTCCCGGCACGTAGCGGAGCCCTTCCAGCCCCGCAAGAGGGTCACTGAGGAGGATGGGCCCCCTGGCCTCCCCGGTCCCCAGGTTCCTCAGGGTGAGGGTGAAGGTGGCCCGCTCCCCGGGAAGGAGGGCAGCGGGGCTTGCGGCCTTGGCGAGGAAGAGGCTGGGCTCCAAGATGCCAGAGGCCTCCACCCGGGCGTAGTTCTCCCCGTCCTCCTCCCCCCCGGGGCAGGTGGCCACGGGGGTGATGAAGAGGCTTCCCGAGGCGGTGGCGGGCACCTTCAAGGCCAGGACCAGGGCCACCTCCTCCCCCATACCCAGGGCCACCTCGGACACCTCCGGCTCCCCGGGGTCGGAGAGGGCGTTCGCGTTCACGTCCAAGTAGAAGCGCACCGCCTCGGGCACCCAGGAGGAGGTTCCGTGGAGGACGTGGCTCAGGGCGAAGGTGTAGGGGGCGTTCCCCCCGTTTTTCAGGCGGTAGGGGAGGTGGACCCAGCCCCCAGGAGCGGCGCTCGCCCTCAGGGCCGGGGCCTCCGGGGTTCCGTCGGGAAAGAGAAGGGGACGGCAGACCGCCTGGACCCGGGTCTCCGCCACGTTGGAGAGGTAGCGCTCCCCCGAGGCCTCCGCCACCGCCTGGTTGCGGATCACCGTGCCCGCCGGGGTGAGGGCGAAGGCGACGGAGAGGAGGAGGGTGAGGGCGAACGCCCACCCGCTGGCTCCTCTCCACCGCCTTCCCATTCCCCTTCCCATCCTTCACCCCTGACGTGAAAACCCCGCTAAAAAGTTCCTCTCCCCTTTTTGCCTTCCCCCCTAGGGGGCCCGCCCCGGGGAAGCCCCCGGGGCGGGGCTTTGGGCCTACTGCACCTGCACCTGCAGGGTGATGGTGATCCTGGCGGCCGGGGGCATGAGGTCGGCGTCGGTGATGGCGTTGTCCCCGTTCGTGTCCACGCCCACGTAGACCGTGCCGCCCGTGGGCACGGAGGTGGGGGCGGTCGTGCTCCAGGTGGTGCCGTCCGTGGAGTAGAGGACGGTGTAGGTGCCGCTAAAGCCCGTGGCCGTGGCGGAGACGCTCACGAAGGTGGTGTAGGACGGGACGGGGTCGGCGACGATCACCTTCTTGAGGTCCCCGGTGCCGATGTTCTCGGCAACGATGGTGTAGGTGAGGGTCTCCCCGGGGTAGGCCGTGGCCTTGTCCACGGACTTCTGGAGCCTGAGCTCCCCGCCCACGATGGTGGTGGTCTCCGTGGCCGTGTCCGTGGCCTCGTAGGTGTTGTCGGGGCTCCCCGTGGTCACGTCGCACCGGGCGGTCACCGTGTTCACGTCCACCCGGCCCACGGGCTCCCCGGCGGGCACCAGGACGCGGACGTAGATCGCCTGGGTGCCGCCGTTCGGGGCCGCGTAGACGTCGGCCAGGGCGCCGTACCAGCTCGTGCCGTCCGTGGAGTACTGGTAGGTCCAGCCGTGGCTCCCGCCGTCCCCGGAGATGTCGCAGTAGGCCGGGGCGTTGGAGTTGTTCAGGAGGGTGTGGGTGTAGGTGATGGTGCCCGGGCTCGTCACGGTGCCGGAGCGGTCGGGGTCCAGCCGGACCTGGGCCAGGAGGTTCACGTTGACCGCCGTGCTGATCGTGTCCGAGACCGTGCCCACCGTGGTGCTGGTGGCGGTGAAGGACACGGGGTTGGCCCCAGGAGCCGTCCCGGCGGGCACGCTCACCGCCGCCACGAAGCAGGCCTTATTCCCGGGGTTGACGATGCCCGTGTTGGTCACGGGAGCCCCGTCGGGCGTGCCGTCGCAGTTCGTGTCCGGGTAGAAGACCACGCTCCAGCCCGTGGGCACGCTGGCGGAAAGGGTGTAGCTGTCGGGGTTGTTCCCGGCGTTGTAGACCTCAACGGGGAAGTAGACCGTCTGGCCGGGGTTCGCGCTCTGGGCGGGCGGGTTGTCGTTGGTGGGGTCACCATCCCCAGCGTGGTCCTTTCGCGCGAGGTCCACCGCGTACCCCAAGAGCACCTCGTTCACCGTGTCCGTGGTGGTGTCGGACTTGGCCGTGTCGTTCACGCTGGTGGCGGTGACGGTGAGGCTCACGGCCGAAGAGGTGGTGTAGTTCGCCGGGATGGCGCACTTCAGGGCGAAGTCGTAGGTGCCGCCCGCAGCAATGGGGCCCACGGGGCCGGAGATGGGGGTGGTGAGGTCGTCCGCCACGAGCTGGCAGGCCCAGCCGGAAGGCGCCCCGGAGAAGCTCAAGGTGAAGCTATCCGCGGTGTTCCCCGTGTTCTTCAGGGTGTGGCGGAAGACCACCGTGGTGCCGGAGTAGGCGCTGGCGATGGTCTGGGTGTCGCCGCTACGGGCCACGGCGTAGCCGCCCGCCGTGTAGCTGCCGGAAGCCCCCGCCTCGGGGTACCCGTAGGGCCCCACGGCCACGTTGTAGCTCGCCCCCACGGTGTTGGTGGTGGTGTTGGTGGTGACGGTCTCGCCGGAATCGGCGGCGTCCCCGTCGCCGTTGGCGTCAAACTGGACGGTGGCGGAGTTCGTGTAGCTCGTCCCGGCGCTGGCCGCGGAGGGCACCGTGGCGGCGAAGCTGAAGGTGTACTGGGCCCCCACGGGGAAGAAGTCGCCCGTGCCCTCGATGAGCATGCCGATCTTCACCGTGCCGTTTCCGGTGAGGGGCAGGTCGGAGGAAGTGAGCGTCTTCCAGCCGGTGCCGTCGTCGTAGACGTAGGTCACCGTGCCCGCCCCGGCGTAGCCCGTGGGCGTGGCGCTC
Source organism: Thermus thermophilus HB8 (assembly GCF_000091545.1). Lineage (GTDB taxonomy): Bacteria > Deinococcota > Deinococci > Deinococcales > Thermaceae > Thermus > Thermus thermophilus. The sequence goes on along the minus strand of NC_006462.1, from coordinate 174,636 downwards.
ACGGTGAGGCCCGTGGGGATGGTGTCGGCGATGAGGATGCCCGTCTTGGAAGTGCTGTCCACGGTCACAGAGATCCCGTAGGCCGGGCTCCCGCCCACGTTCTGGCCGCTGATCGTGTAGGTGATCGTGTCGCCCGGGCTCACGCTACCCGCGGGGCTTGCCGCCTTGCTGGCGGTGAGGGCAGCGGCGGTGGTGGCCGCGGCCCGGGCCCAGTTGTCGGTGTCGGTGACGGTGGCGTCCCCGGCGGACGTGCCCTCGAGGTTCAGGTTCCCGTACTGGCCGCCCGTCGCCGAGGAGGGCACCGTGGCCACGACCAGGACGCAGGCGCTTTGGCCCATGCCCAGGGTGACGCCCGTGATGGGCGCGGTCTCCCCGGCGTCCAGGGTGCCGTTGCAGTTGGCATCCCGGTAAATGGTGGGGCTTAAGAGATCAAAGTTGTCCGCGGTGCCCTGGGCGGTGGCGAGGTTGATGGTGTCGGTGCCGTTTCCGTTGTTGGTCACCACGTAGCTGAAGACCACCTGCCCCCCGGGAAGGGCGTTCTTGGTCTGGCCCGGGGAAGGCTCGGTGCCGTTTGGCGTGATGCTGAAGGCGTAGACCTGCTGGACGATGGTGGTCACCAGGTTGGACGTGGCGGTGCGGGGCTGGTTCGCCGAGTCAATGTAGCTCGCCGAGGCCTGGTTCTGGATGGCCGTGCCCGCCGGGGTCATGGCGTAGGCCAGCCCCAGAACCAGGGCTAACAGAAGACTGATAAAACCTACTCTTTTCATGCTTTACCTCCTCTTACCTCACGATGGTCCTGAGGCTCACCATCACCTTGTCCCCCTTGGAAAGGACGGGGATGACCCAGCGCGCGTGGGTGTACTCCTCGGGCTTGACCTCCACCTCCTTCTCCACCTCCTTTCCGTTTTCCACCACCCGAATCCGCTTCTTGAGGGGAGGCCTGCCGAAGGTCTTCCCCCCGTCAAAGCTGAACTCGGGCGGCACGATCGTCCCTCCCACCTGAAGGGGCTTGGCGCTCCCCTCCAGGTAGTAGGTTTCCTTGGGGATGGGGATGACGAGGGCCACCTGGCGGAGGTCGCCCTGGGCGCGGTTTTCCGCCACCAGGCGCCACTCCAGCACGTCCCCCGGCCTCACCGCCAGGGGGTTCGCCTCGTAGACCTCCTTGCCCTCCACCACCTTGACCAGATAGGGCCGCAGGTCCAGGGTGAGGGCCTGGGCCAAGGCCAGGGAGGCCAGGAGCAAGACCGCCAAACCGAGAACGCTCTTCCACCTCATCGTGCCCAAACATAAGCATGGCGTGTGAAAAACCTGTGAAAAACCCCCGGCGCCAGGGCCCTCCTCGGCTCGGACCTCCTCGGAAAACGGGCTCGGGGACCGCCTGGAACCCAGGCGGTAGGCCGGGGAAAGCCCCCCCGAGAAGCCGGGTGCAAAGGTCACATCCCCCCGTCCGGGACCCTCCTATCTTGAAGCCGTGGCCTTTGGCGTATCGCACCCCGTCGCTTTGGACCTCGAGGCCACCTCCACGGATCCGAGCGAGGCGGAGGTCCTGGAGGTGGCGGCGGTGGACGGCGAGGGGCGGGTCTTTCACCGCTACCTGGCCACGCAAAGGCCCCTTCCCCCCGACCACGAGGTCTTCCAGCTCACGGGCATCCCTTACGAGGAATACGAGGCGAAAAAGGTGGCCCCGAAGGAGGCCTTGGAGGAGCTCTTGGCCTTCTTGGGAGGCAGGCCCCTCCTCGGCCACAACCTCCTCCGCTACGACCTCCCCCTGCTCCAGCGGCACCTGGAGGAGGCGGGCCTTCCTCGCTGGCAGGGCGAGGCCCTGGACACCCTGAGGCTCGCCCACCTCCTCTTCCCCACCCCGCCGGGGGGCCTCGAGGGGTACCGCCTCGGGGACCTCTACGCCTTCCTCCTCGGGCGCCCCCTGGAGGGGGCCCACCGGGCGTTGAACGACGCCCAAGCCACCCTCGCGGTCTTCCACCGGCTCCTGGACCGGGGCAGGCGCGCCCTCGCCCAGCACCCGGGCCTGGTGCGGGCCTGGAGGGAACTCGGCCTCCCCGAGGGCCACCTCTTCCCCGAGGACGAGGGCCTAATCAAGGACCTCCTCGCCCGGGAGGCCGACGTGGAGGCCTTCTTCGTGGAAAAGGAGGGCAGGCCTTTCCCCGCGCCCACCGACCTCGGCCCCGACCTCCTCCCCAAGCCCCGCCCCGCCCAGAGAATCAAGGAGTTTGTCCAGGTGGCGCACGGCGTAGCGGGCCAGGGACTGGTGGGAAGGGAAAGGCCCCTCCATGAGGTCTTGGAGAGAGGCCTCCGTCTTGCGGTAGGTGAGGCGGAAGAAGGCGCGGTAGAGAAGGAGGGCTAGGTAAAGGGCGTGTCCGTAGCGCCAGGGGCGGCCCCGCTTGCCCTTGGGGGTGGGCGGGGCCACCTCCTGGGCCAGGCGCAGGCAGCGCTCCAGGACCTCCTAGGGGCTTGCCTCCCTGCGAACGAAGCCGCGCTTGCCCATCGGGGCGCGAGTATACGCCCGTCATCCCGACCTTTGCAGGGCAAGCCCATAAAAGGCTAGGCCAAAACACGGGAAGGCGGCTCCCGCGGGTGGGCGGCCGCGGCTTCGGCCTGCCCCCTTAGCCCCTCCGCCGGACCACCGGACCAAGGCCCGGCCCGTGCCGCCGGGAACGAAAGGGAAAGAAACGCAACAAATCTTGCCAAGGAGAAGAGCGCTTCGCTAAACTTGGCCTTGCCCAATAAGGAGGTGGGAGCCATGCGGCGAGCGATCCTGTGGTTTGTGGCTTTGGCGATAGCCTCGGTCCTGGCCCAGCAGTCCCGGCCTGCCTCGGACCCGCAGGTGGTGGAGGCGGCGCGGAAAGAAGGGCGCCTCATCATCTACTCCTCCACGGATCAATCCAGCGCCCAGGCCCTTCTGGACGATTTCCGCAAACTTTATCCCTTTATACAGATTGAATACAATGATCTGGGTACCCAAGCCATCTACGACCGCTTCGTGAGCGAGACTGCAGCCGGAGCCTCCAGCGCAGACCTTCTCTGGTCCAGCGCCATGGAGCTCCAGGTCAAGCTTGCGAGCGAGGGCTACGCCCTGCCCTACGACTCCCCCGAGGCCAAGAACTGGCCCGCCAACGCCCGCCTGGGGAACCTGGCTTACAGCACCACTCTCGAGCCCGCGGTCGTCGTTTACAACAAGCGCTTCCTCAAGCCCGAGGAGGTGCCCACCACCCGGGAAGGGCTCGCCCGGCTCCTCCAGGAGCCCCGGATGCGCGGGCGGGTGGCCACCTGGGACCCCGAGCGGAGCGCCGTGGGCTTCACCATCCTCAAGGCGGACTACGACCGCTTCCCCGCCTTCCAGGAGCTGGCCCGGGCCTTCGGCAAAGCCCAGGCCGCCCTCTACTCCTCCACCGGGGCCGCTTTTGAAAAGGTCATCTCCGGGGAGCACTACCTGGCCTACGGCTTCTTCGGCTCCTACGCCCTCCTCCGGCAGCGCACGGTGAAGGACCTCGGCATCGCCTACCTCACCGACGGCACCGTGGCCATCCAGCGGGTGGCCTTCATCAACAAGAGGGCGGCCCACCCGAACGCGGCCAAGCTCTTCCTGGACTACCTCCTCTCCTTAAGGGGCCAGAACCTCATGGCCTACACCGCCCTCATCTTCGCCCGCAGGGAAACGGTGGTGGGGGAGGCCACGCCCCAGGCCCTCTACAAAGCGGTGGGGGGAAAGGACAAGGTCTACGCCATCCCGGTGTCCACGGAAATCCTCAAGAACCTGGACCCCGCCGAGAGGATGCGCTTCCTCACCTTCTGGCGGCAGGCCGTCCGGGGCCAGTAAGGGTGGAGCATGGTCCGGAAGGCCCCGCTTGCCCCCTCGGTTCCCTGGCCCCTCGCCCTCCTCACGGGGGCGGTGGGGCTTCTGGTCCTCGCCCCTATAGGGATCCTGGTCTACCAGAGCCTCCTCACCGCCCCCTTCTTCGCCCCGGCCAAGCGCTTCGCCCTCGAGGCCTACCGCTACGTCCTCCACGACCCTTACTTCCTCGAGGCCCTGAAAAACTCCTTTCTGATCGGCCTTGGCATGGTGCTGATCGCCGTACCCCTGGGGAGCCTCTTCGCCTTCCTCGTCACCAAGACCGACCTTCCCTTCGCCCGGCTCTTTGAGCTCTTGCTCCTCGCCCCCATCTTCATCTCCGCCATCATTCTGGGCATCGGGTTCATCGTGGCCTTTGGGCCTTCGGGAGTGGTTTCCGGCTGGGTGGAGTCCCTTCTTGGGCACGTCCCCTGGACCATCTACACCCTTCCCGCCATCGCCGTCATCGCCGGGCTTACCCACGTGCCCTACGTTTACCTCTACGTGGCCAGCACCATCCAGAACGTGGACGCCTCCCTGGAGGAGGCCGCCCGGGTGGCGGGGGCGAGGCCCTACCAGGTGGCCCTCTCCGTCACCCTCCCCCTCGTGCGCCCCGCCCTGGTCTACAGCGGGGCCCTCATGCTCCTTCTCGGCTTTGAGCTCTTCGGCCTCCCCCTGGTCCTGGGGGACGCCAAAGGGATCATGGTGGTCACCACCTACCTCTACCGCCTCACCGCCATCACCGGAACCTCCGCCTACCACCTCATGGCGGCGGTGAGCGTCCTCATCGTCCTCATCGCCTTCACCCTGGTCCTCCTGCAGCGCTACCTGGTGGGGCGGATGGAAGGGCGGTACGTGGCCATCGGAGCCCGGGGATACCGCACGGAAAGGCTTCCCCTGGGGCGGCTCCGGTACGTGTGGGCCTTCGCCCTCGCCCTCTACCTCCTGGTGGCGGTGGTGCTCCCCGTGCTCGGGGTGGTGTTCCGTAGCCTCGTCACCAGCTGGGGCCCGGGGGTGGACCTGCGGGAGGTCTTCACCGTGGGGCACTACGCCGATGTCTTTAAGCTCCCGAACCTGAGCCGGGCGGTGACCAACACCCTTTGGGTGGCCGCCCTCGGAGGCCTCCTGGCCCTGGCCTTTTACCTCCTCATCGCCCTGGGCATCCAGCGGGGCCGGGGTTTTGGGCGCGTCCTGGACTACTTGGCGGGCCTGCCCCGGGCGGTCCCCGGGCTCATCATGGGGCTCGCCTTCCTGTGGATTTTCCTCTTCTTCAAGCCCATCGCCCCCTGGCGCAACACCCTCTTTGCTCTCGTTCTGGCCTACACGGTGGTCTGGATGCCCTACGGGGTGAGGCTCCTCACGGCGGCCCTCCTCCAGGTAGGGCGGGAGGTGGAGGAGGCGGCCAGGATCGCGGGGGCCTCCCCCGTTAGGGCCTTCCTCCACGGTACCCTTCCCCTCCTCAAAGGCGGGGTCCTTACCGCTTGGTTCTTGCTCTTCATCCAGTTCGTCCGGGAGTACTCCACGGGGGTTTACCTGATGACGGCGGGCACCGAGGTCCTGGGGGCCCAGATCGTGGCCCTCTGGGGGACGGGAGCGGTGGACGTCATCGCCGCCCTCGCCACCCTGCAGGTTCTCATCGTCAGCGGCGTCTTTGTCCTGGCCAATCGGCTTGGGGTGAGGCCCCAAGGGCTTTGAGGGAAGGGCAGGAGCATGGTTCGGAAAGCGCTTGACGGGCAGGAGGTTGTGACCGCTTCGGCGGAAACGCTAAGGGTGGAGGCCCTCGAGGTGCGCCTCGGGGAGAACCTCGTCCTCAAAGAGGTGGATCTGGCCGTAGAACCCGGGGAAATCGTGGCCCTCCTGGGGCCTTCGGGCTCGGGCAAGACCACCCTCCTCCGCGCGGTGGCGGGGCTTTTGCGGCCTACGGGGGGGAGGATCCTCCTCGGCAAAGAGGTGTTTTTTGACGGGAAAAAGGGGGTGTTCCTTCCCCCGGAGCGGCGCAATCTGGGCCTCGTCTTCCAGTCCTACGCCCTCTGGCCCCAACGCACCGTCTACGAGAACGTGGCCTACGGCCTGAGGCTCCGGAAGGTGCCGGAAAAAGCGGTGCGGGAACGGGTGCTCGGCCTTTTGGACCGCTTGGGGCTCACGGGGCTCGAGCGCCGCTACCCGGGGGCCCTCTCCGGGGGGCAGCAGCAGCGGGTTTCCTTGGCGCGGGCCCTGGCCTACGACCCAAAGCTTCTCCTTCTGGACGAACCCCTTTCCAACTTGGACGCCAAGCTCCGCGATCAGGCCCGGGTGTGGCTTAGGGAGACCCTAAAGGCCACGGGCAAGGCCGCCCTCTTCGTGACCCACGACCAAGGCGAGGCCATGGCCATCGCCGACCGGATCGCCCTCCTGAACGAGGGGCGGATGGAGCAGGTGGGCACCCCGGAGGAGCTTTACCGCAATCCGAAGACCCTCTTCGTGGCCGACTTCCTGGGCAACCCCAACGTGGTGGAGGCCCTGGTGGTGGGCCTCGAGGGATCCACGGCCCGCCTGGAGCTTGCGGGCTTCCCCTTGCGGGCCCGGGCCATGGGGGCTTTGGTCCCGGGAAGGCTGGCCAAGCTTGTCCTCCGCCCCGAGGCCCTGCGCCCTGCGGGCGTGGGGGAGGTGAACGCCTTGGAGGGAGCCCTCGCCCACAGCCTCTACCTGGGAAGCCACTACGAGCACTGGGTGCGCGTGGGAGACGCCCTGCTTCGCTTCTACAGCCCGCTTCCCCTGGGCGAGGCACGGGTGCGCCTCGCCGTGGATCCGGAGGCGGCCCTGGCCTACCCCGGGTAGGCCCGCGCATAATGCCTCCGTGGCCCGGGCACTTTGGCTTCCGGTGCTGGCGCTGGCCCTAGGTCTTTGGCTGGCAATCGGCCTCGAGGCCAACCGCCACCTCCTGGCCTCAGCCCTAAGGGAAACGGAGGCCCTGGCGGAGGCCGCGGCAAGGCTTTCTGATCCCCAGGCCCTCTCGCCGCTTGGCGTGCGGCTCACCGAGCGCCCCAGGGAAGCCGCTCCCCTTTGGGGCGAAACGGCCGCAGGGGTAGAGGTGGCGCCCCAAGGGATCCTGGTCTGGGCGGCGCGCCCATGGGACAGGGGAATCCTGGAGGCGGCGCGGGCCTACTCCCCTTACCTGCCCTCCCCCCTGCTCCCCTTCGGCCTCGCCCTCCTCGCCTGGCTTTGGGCCTGGAGGCGGGCCGAGGGGGCCGTCCGTCGGACGCTTGGGGCTCCTCTGAAAGAAGGGGCGGAGCGGCTTAATGACCTAACCGCGGCCTTCGCCAGCCTGGAGGAGGGGGTGGCCGTGCTCAAGGGGGAGGAGGTGGTCCTCCTCAACCCCAAGGGGCTGGCCCTCCTGGGCCTCCCCCCAGGAGCCCTGCCCCCCTCCCCTTGCGGCGGGTGTGGCCCGCCTTGGCGGACCGCCTCGAGGAGGGCGAGGCCTACCTGCCCCTGCCCACAGGCCGCCCGGGCCGGGTGCGGCTTCTGGGGTTTGGGGACCGGCGGATCGCCCTCTTCCAGGAGCAGGCCGAGCTCCTGCGCCTGGCGGAGGAGCTCACCCAAAGCCGGCGCCACCTGGAGCTCCTTAGGGCCCAGGCCCATGAGTTCCAAAACCTCCTCCATGTCATCGGCGGGCTCCTGGAACTCGGGCAGGTGGAAGAGGCCCTGCGCCTCGTGCAAGGAGAGCTCGCCGCCGAGAAGGCGCTGGAAAGCCTTCTCCGCGGAATAGAGGTGCCCTTGGTGGCCGCCCTTCTGCTCGGCAAGCTGCGCCGGGCCAGGGAGCGGGGCCTAGGCTTCCGCCTTGAAGGGAGGCTCCCCGCCCGCTACGCCTCCATAGGGGAGAGCCTGGCGAGCATCCTCGGCCACCTGCTGGAGAACGCCCTCGAGGCGGCCCAAAGCGAGGTGGGTCTCCGCTTCCTGGAGGAGGAAGGCCTTAAGGTGGAGGTTCTGGACGACGGGCCGGGCCTTCCCGAGGGAAAGGAGACCCCTTTCCTCCCCGGAGCGAGCGGCCGGGGCACGGGGCGGGGCTACGGCCTCGCCTTGGCCCGGGCGCAGGCGCGGGCCCTGGGGGGCGAGGTGGGCTACCATAGAAAGGGGAGGTGGACGGTTTTCTGGTTAAGCCTGCCCAGGCCCTCATCGTAGAGGACGATCGGCGGGTGGCCGCCCTCCATCGGGCCTTTCTGGAAGAGGAGGGCCTAAGGGTGGGGGGAATTGCCGGAACCCTCCGGGAGGCCTGGGCCTTCCTGGAGGAAAACCCTGACCTGGTCCTTCTAGACCTCTACCTCCCCGACGGCCACGGGCTGGAGCTCCTCCCCGCCCTGGAAGGGGTCTACACCGTGGTCATCACCGCCGCCAGGGACGTGCCCACGGTGGAGCGGGCCCTCTTGGGCGGGGCCATGGACTACCTGGTGAAGCCCTTCGGGCGCTCCCGGCTCCGTGAGGCCCTGGCCCGCTTCCGCGCCTTCCAAAACCTCAAGGCCAAGAAGGAGGTTTCCCAGGCGGACGTGGACCGCCTCCTCGGGCGTAGGCAGGCCCCTAAGGGCCTGGACCCCTTGACCCTGGGGCGGGTCCTCGCCCTCTTGCAGGGGGGAAAGCCCCTCACGGCCGAGGAGGTGGCGGAGGCCTTGGGCCTTTCCCGGGTCACGGCCTGGCGCTACCTGGAGGCCCTCCGGCGGGAGGGGCGGGTGCGGGCCGAACCGCGGTATGGAGGGACGGGAAGGCCCTCCCGGGCCTACCGCCTGGAACCCCACTGACACCACCCCATGCCGGCCTGCGCCAACGCGGAACCCTGGAAAAAGATCCCCGGGCCAGCCAGGCGCAGAAAACCGGAAGCGAGCATAAGACCGCCTAAGGAAGGTCTCGGAGGACAGGAGCCCGCCGTGCACCGGCCTTGGACAAGGCCCTTCTCGCCTTTGAAAGGCTTTCCTAAAAGTGCTCCCTGGGAGGCCGTGAGGCCCTGGCCAGCCGCTTGGGGCGACGGCACCCGTCACGAGACGTGCCCGGGGCGCGGTCCCCTCACGCCTCCGCCTCGGAAGAGGGGCTCAGGGGAACGAAGGGCCTCCCAAAGCCCCTCCCCGGAGGCGGGTGGAGGCGGCCCAGTCCACCCAGAGGCTCGGCCGAAAGCCTGGGCGTTAGGATGAGGCCGTGATCCCGGCGCGCTACGCTGCCTACTGCCCGAACTGCGGCGGCGAGGTGGAAAGCGAGCGCCTCGCGGCGGGGCTCGCCTGCGCCCGCTGCCAGCCCGACCCCGCGAAGCCCCCCCTGGCTGGGGCGCTGGCCCGGTTTTTCGCCCAGGAGGAGGCCCTCGCCGACTGGGCCCGCTTCTTCGCGGCCCACGTGGGCGCCCCGCCCTGGCCGCTGCAGCGGGCCTGGGCCGCGCGGGTGGTGCAGGGGCGCTCCTTCGCGATGCTCGCCCCCACGGGGATCGGCAAGACCACCTTCGGCCTCCTCACCGCCCTCTGGCTTGCCAGGGAGGGGCGGCGGAGCTACCTCGTCTTCCCCACCCGCCTCCTCGTGGCCCAGGCGGCGGAACGGCTCCGGGCCCTGGGGGCCCCCTTCGTGGCCTACACCGGGAAGCCCAAGGAGAAGGAGGCCCTCCTCGAGGGCGAGCGCCCCATCGGCCTCTTCACCGTGGCCTTCCTCTACAAAAACCACGCCCGGCTCCCCCGGCCCGTGGACTTCCTCTTCGTGGACGACGTGGACAGCCTCCTTAAGTCGGCGCGGAACGTGGACCGGGTCCTGGAGCTTCTGGGCTTTACCCCTGAGGACCTGGAGAAGGGCCTCTCCCTCATCCGGCTCCGGAGGAAGAACCCCGAGGAGGCCGAGCGGATGGCCGAAGGGCTGAGGAGGAAGGCCCGGGGAGTCCTCGCCGTGGCGAGCGCCACCGCAAGGCCGCGCTCCCCGCGGGTCCACCTCTTCCGTGAGCTTTTGGGCTTTGAGGTGGGCACGCCGAGCTTCGCCCTGCGCAAGGTGGCGGACCTGTACGAGGAGGCCTTCGGGCTCTCCCAGGAGGCCCTCTGGGCCCGGGGGGCGGAGTGGGCGAGGCGGCTTGGAGGCGGGGGGCTCCTCTTCCTCCCCGGGGACCTGCCGAAGGAGGCCGCCCTGGACCTCGCCCGCTTCCTCCGGGCCCAGGGCCTTAGGGCCAAGGCCTACCTGGAGCCCGAGGCCCTCGAGGCCTTCCGGCGGGGCGAGGCGGACCACCTCGTGGGGTTCGCCTCCTGGCGCAACCCCCTGGCCCGGGGCCTGGACCTCCCCGGGCGCGTCCGCTACGCCCTCTTCCTCGGGGTGCCCAAGCTCCGCTTCGCCTTGGGGGAGGACCTCGCCCCCGGCGAGCTCGTGCGCCTGGGCCTCGCCCTCTTGCCCCTCCTGGAGGACCCGGGGCTCAAGGCCCTGGTCCGAAGCCTCGCGCGCAGGCCCGGGCTCCAGGAGAAGGAGGTCGCCCCCCTGCGCCAGGCCCTCCTGGAGCGGCTCGCCGACCCCGCCTTCCGCGCCCGCGTGGCGGAAAGCCCCGAGGTGGGGCTCACCTTCCTGGGGGAGAAGCCCGTCCTGGTCTTCGCCGACGTCACCGGCTACCTCCAGGCCTCGGGGCGGACGAGCCGCCTCACCCCGGCGGGGCTCACCCAGGGCCTCGCCCTCCTCCTCGCCGAGGACAGGAAGGCCTTCACCGCCCTCATGCGGCGGCTCGGCTACCTCCTGGAGGCGCCGCCCCGCCCCGTGGCCGAGGTGGACCTCGAGGCCCTCCTCAAGCGCGTGGACGAGGACCGGGACCGGCTCGCCCGGGGGGAGCGGGGCGGCCTCGCCCTGCCCGAGCGGGTGGTGGTGGTGGAGTCGCCCAACAAGGCCCGCACCCTGGCCGGGTTCTTCGGCCGGCCCATGCGCCGCTACCTCCCCGGCCTCGTGGTCTACGAGGCCCTCTCGGAGGAGGGGTACCTGGTGGTCACCGCCACCCGGGGCCACGTCACCGACCTCGCCCTCCGGGGCGGGCTCTACGGGGTGGAGACGGCCCCCGCCTACCGCCCCCGGTACCACCCCTTGCGGGCCTGCCCAGAGGGGAGCGTCCCGGACCCCTTCTGCCCGGACGGGAGGGCGAGCCGGCCCGACCGCGACCGGGCCCTCGAGGCCCTGAGGAGCCTGGCCCTGGAGGCCCAGGACTTCCTCCTCGCCACCGACCCCGACACCGAGGGAGAGAAGATCGCCTGGGACGTCCTCCTCGCCCTCCGCGCCTTCGGGAAGGAGGTGGCGCGGGGCGAGTTCCACGCCGTCACCCCCCGGGCCTTCCTCGAGGCCCTCAGGCGCCCCCGGGAGGTGAAGGAGGACCTGGTGGAGGCCCAGATGGTCCGCAGGATCGCCGACCGCTGGATCGGCTTCGCCCTCTCGGAGGACCTGCAAAAGCTTCTTAGGCGCCGGAGCCTCTCCGCCGGGCGCGTCCAGACCCCGGTCCTCGGCTGGGTGATCGCCCGGGAGCGGGAGGCCCGCACCCGCCTCCCCTTCACCGAGGTCGCCCTCCGGGGGCTCACCCTGCGCTTCCCCGGCGAGGTCAAGGCGAAGACCCTCCTCCTGGAGGTCCTGGAGGAGGGGGAGCGGGAGCAAAACCCCCTTCCCCCCTACATCACGGACGCCCTCCTCGCCGACGCCTCCAAGGAGGGGTTCCGCGTCCCGGAGGCCATGGCCTTGGCCCAGGACCTCTTTGAGGCGGGCCTCATCACCTACCACCGCACCGACGCTACCCGGGTGGCCCCGGAGGGCATGGCCCTGGCCCGGAGGCTCATTGAGGCCCGCTTCGGTCCGGAGCACGCCCGCCCCAGGCCCTGGGGGGAGGGCGGGGCCCACGAGGCCATCCGCCCCACCCGCCTCCTCTGGCCCGAGGACCTAGAGGAGGCGGGGCTCCTCGCGGCCCTCCCCCTTTCCGAGGCCCACGGGCGGCTTTACAGCCTGATCTTCCGCCGCTTCCTGGCGAGCCAGATGGCCCCCGCCCGGGTGCGGGAGAAGCGGCTTCGCGCCTGCCTCGGCGAGGCCTGCCAGGAGCTCACCCTGCGGGTGGCCCTCCTCTTCCCCGGCTTCGCCCGGGTCTGGCCCCTGGGGCTGGACCCCGACCTCGAGGCCGGCCCCTACGCCGTGGCGCCCAAGACGGTGCGGCTCCCCAAGGCGGCGCGCTACACCGAGGGGGAGCTCGTGGCGGAGATGAAGCGGCGGGGCCTCGGCCGCCCCAGCACCTACGCGGCCACCGTGGAGCGGCTCCTGGAGCGCCGCTACGTGGTCCGCCGCGGGCCCTTCCTCGTCCCCACGCGCCTCGGCGAAAGGGTCTACGCCCTCCTCACGGAAAGGCCCCCCCTCGCCCCCGTGGCCCGGCGCTTCGTCGGCGAGGCCTTCACCCGGGAAGTGGAGGCCTGGATGGACCGGGTGGAGGCGGGAGAAGATCCCGTGCCCCTCCTGCGGGAGCTCCACCGGGCCACCCTGGCCCTCCTCGAGGCCCTCGAGGACGAGGGGCACTCCTAGCCCCTGGTAGCCTAGGGAAGGGATGCGGGCCCTCTACTGGACCTTTGGCCTCTCGTGGAGCCTTGCCCTGGCCGCTCACCTCCTCGGCCTCCGCCCGCAAAACCCCGCCTACCTCGCCTTCGCCGTCCTCTACATGTGGGTCCCGGGCCTCGTGGCCCTGGCCTTCGCCCGCAAGGAGGGGGTCGGGCTCCCCCTGGCCTTCCGGCCCAACCGCTTCTGGCTTTTCGCCTGGCTCTTCCCCGTGGCCCTCACCCTCCTCTCCCTCCCTCTAAGCCTCCCCTTCGCCCCCTGGAAGGGCCTGGCCTGGGCCCTGCCGGAGGGCCTGCCCCGGATCCCCGAGGCCGCCCTCTGGGCCCTCGTCCTCCTCCAGGGGCTTTTCGCCGGGGCCACGGTGAACCTCCTCGCCGCCTTGGGAGAGGAGCTCTTCTGGCGGGGCTACCTCTGGGAGAAGCTGAGGGAGCGGGGCTTCTGGCCCGCAAGCCTAGAGATCGGCTTCTACTGGGGGCTTTGGCACGCCCCCCTGGTCCTCCTCTTCGGCCACAACTACCCGGACCACCGCCTCCTGGGCGTGGGCATGATGGTCCTCTTCACCCTGGCCCTCACCCCCGCCCTCCTCTACGCCAGGGAGAAGGGGGGTTCCCTTTGGGCCCCCGCCCTCCTCCACGGCACCCTGAACGCCGTGGCCGGGCTCTCCCTCCTCGCGGTGGAGCGCACCCACGACCTTCTCGTGGGGGTGGTGGGGCTTCCCGGCCTCTTCCTCCTCGCCCTCTTCAACCTCTGGCTCAGAAGGCGGGTCTAACGCTACGGCTCCTGGTGGAGCCGCTCGTAGAGGGGCCCTAGGTCCTCGGGGCGGAAGCGGGCGGTGTAGCCCTTGGGGGGGCACGGGCTCCTCGTAGAAGAAGGCGGGCAGGCGGTCGTCCTCGTGGGTGAAGCCCGCCAGGTGGTTTGACCTCCCCCTTATTCCTCGTGGGGGCCTGCATCCCCCTCTCCCCCCTCGGGGCCGCCCGGTGCGTGGCCCTGGTGAAGGGGGCCAGGTAGGAGAGGCAAAAGGGGAAAACCCAAAGGGGGAGGGTATACCCTCCCCCCTTTCCCTAATCCTTAGCGGACCTCCCAGAACTCGTGAGCGGGCTCCACCCGGAGGGGCCTGAGGTTCCCCTGGGAGGCCACCCGGAAGCGCCAGGTGAACTCCCGCACCTCGCTTCCCAGGCGCACCTTGAGGTAGGCCTCGTACTCCGCTCCGGGGGTGAGGGGCTCGTGGGGAAAGGCGATGACGGCTCCTTGGCCACGAAGGATCTTCAAGGCCTTCTCCCGCCAGGAGTCCCGCTCTTCCCAGTACTGCAGGCTCCCGTAGGCGCACAAGGGGTTCAGGCTCCCATCGGAGAGCCGGGTGAGCCTCCCCTCCAGTACCTCGGTATCCACCGGGGAGGCGGGGAAGGTCTGGAGGGTGAGGGGGAGGCCGATGGGCGTGCGCACCACGCCCGTCCCATCGTCCCAGGTGAGGCCTTCCTGGGTGAGGAAGGGGCGCTTGGGGGAGTTGTCTGGGTTCATGCAGGGGGCGGTGGGGTTGGGGTTCTCCCGACCTTGGTAGCGCTCCAGGGCGAGCTCCCGGTCTGGAGCGGGGAAGAGAAGGTAGGGGACGCTCCCCGTACCCCCGTAGAGGTTGGGGAGGTTGGCCCAGGAGCGGCCGTACCCGTCCCCGTAGCCTGGAACGGGCCCCGCGTCCTTGTAGATCCCAAAGCCGCCGTTGGTCGCCCTTGGGGCGATCATGTTGAAGCGGTGGAAGGGCGCGGCGATCCACCCGTTTATGGGAGACTCTTCAGGGGGCCAGTAAGGTTGCCCGCTCCTCCGTGAGAAGTACCCCCACTCGTTCCCCTTCCTCCCCGCTTGCTGGCCTTCCGGGCTTGCGAAGGGCTGAGAGAGGTCTTCATCGTGGGGGAGGTTGTTGGGGTAGTTCATCGCCATGTAGCGGCTGTGGAGCCAGGCCCAGAAGCTCCACTCGGGGTCCTCTCGCACGGGAGAAAGGCCCAGGTAGCTCCGCCAGAAGTTCCAGGCCTCCATGCCCGAGCGCTCGCCAGGGGGCAGGATCTTCAAGTAGAGGGGGACGACCTCCTCCACCGTCTTCCCCGAGGCATCCTGCCCCGTGAGCACCACCTCGTACTTGAAGGGGCCCTGAGGGAGGGCATCGGAGGCCACCTGGAAGGCGAGGGACACCTCGGGGGTACCGGGGGTCAGGGTGAGGGTTTCCCTCGGGTGCTCCACACCGGGGTAGCGGGTGCTGTCCCAGCCAGGGCAGTACGAGGTGCCCTTGGCGCAGGGGTCGGCGAGGGCCACCCGCAAGGTGACGGGGCCCGCTCCCTCCCGGAAGGAGAGGCGCAGGGTGTAGGTGGCCGTTTCGCCAGGGGCCACGGTCTGGTAGCCCTCCCCCACCACGTGGGCCTCGAAGGGCTTGGGCTGGGGAAGGAGGGACTGGAGGGTGTTGCAGGCAGAGAGGGAGAGGACAAGGAAGGCCAGAAGGAGGGTTCCGAACTTGGTTCTAGCCATGGCTCCATATTACGGCCCGACCTGGATCTCTTCCCGGGGAAAGCGGGCGTCCAGGGTGTAGACCCGCCTCACCCCAGAGGCCAGGGCTGCCGCCCAGATCAGGGCATCCCCAAAGGAGACCCTCTTTGAAGGGCGGCAGAGGAGGAGGGCCCGCATCCAGAGGTCCTTGTCCCCGCCCACCGCCTTCAGGTTCTCCTTCTGGAGGAGGGCCAAAAGGGCGTCCACCACCTCCTTCCTGGGAACCCCATACACCGACTCCAAGACGTAGGCCGTCTCCACCAGGGCCACCTCTGTGAGGCCCAGGGTCTCCTCCCCGTCCAGGACCTGGGCCGCTCGCTCCGCCAGGTGGGGCGGGTCCCCGGTCAGGTAGCGCACCAGGAGGCTCGTGTCCACCAGGGCCTTCAACCTTCCCCCTCTTCAGACCAGGAGGCCCGCCAGGCCCTCTCCCTGGCCTCCGCCCAGGCTTCCTCGGAAACGGTGCCCCGGATCTTGTCCCGGAGAAGGCCTTTGAGGGAGGCCTTATGGGGTGGGGGAAGGAAGTAGAGCTCCACGTGGTCGTCCACCAGGCGCTGGATTACCCGCCAGCCCGGGCGGATCCCCAGGCGCTCCCGGATCTCCTTGGCGATGACCACCTGCCCCTTGGGGCCTACCAGGTAGGGCATGGTATAACCTCCCCACTTCAGTATAACCTGCCCCGCTTTTAGGGGTTGACGCCGTGATCCGGGTTCCCAGGGCAGGATGAGCACGATCGTCTCGGGAGGGAGGGCGTTGCGCGCTTCAGCGCCTCCTTGAGCCTCGAGGCCTCCACCTTGGTCACCACCGCGAGTATCCCTCACCTCCGTTGCCTACCGCTTCACCGTCTCCCTGAGCTCTCATCACTGAACTTACGCGGCCTCCACCTGCACCGGTAACAGAGGGCTCAAATCCAGGCTCAGCTTACCCGCGATGAGTCTTCTTCGGCACCCGTAGAAGCTCAACCCCAGCCCCTCCCGTTGCCGCTCTATCAGCCCGTAGGCCACCAGCCCCAGCGCCAAGTGCGCCAGTAGCTTCCCCCTCCGCCAGTGCCGGTGCCCCGTCCACCCAAGCTCCTGCTGTAGCCCCCGGAATATTTCCTCAATGGCCTGCCGCATCCGGTAAACCTCCCGCATCCCCGAGTCCCACCACCCCTCCCGGTCCGTCCCGTAAAACTTCCCCCCACGCTTGAGCACCCCCGCGGCAAAGGCCAGCCGTGGGCATGGAGCCACTCCAGGACCTGCCGCGCCGCGTACCAGGCGTCAAAGAGCACCCCCTCCGGACGAAAGCCCGCCTCCTTGGCCCACTCCAGCAGGGCCAGGGCCAGGTCCAGCTTGCTCTCCTCTTCCCCGAAGTAGGGCAGGAAGGCCAGGGGAATCCGCCGCTTCCCGTCCGTCCAGGCCAGGACCACCAGGGAAAGCCCGTAGGCCCAGCCCCCTGTGGCGGTGTCCCGCATCTTCCTTAGGCCTAGCCTGCCCGAACGGTAGCGCTGGATGAGGACGTCATCAAGGATGAGGTAGCCCCGTTCCAGGCCGCCGAGGTCTCGGCAGAGCTTCAGGGAGAGCTCAAAGAAGAAGGCCAGGGGTTGGCCCAGGGCGCGGTAGAGGGTGTCGTGGGCGAAATGGCCAGGGCGGAGGTGTTGATGGGGCTTTGGGCTAAAGCTTCTAGAGCGCGCAGAACGGGCCGTGGTATCCTCTTCATCGGGCCTCCCTAGTCACCGGGGGCCCATTTTATCGGGGATCTTCAGCACCGCGTAAGTCCAGGATAAAGAAGGTCTGCGCCCGGACGGAGGCCCTTTTGGAAGCCCACCGCTCCCAGGGAGCGGGAGGCTAGGCCGAGAGGCCCAGCTTGGCGAGAACCCCTTCCAGGCCGGGATGCTCCTTGCGCCAGCGCTTCAGGTCCTGGGGGTTGCGGAGGAAGCCCCGCTCCTCCAGGGCCCGGCGAAGGGCCTGGGCCTCCTCCACCGAGAGGCCCAGGATGGCCTCCGCCTGGGAAGCCAGGAAACGGGGCACCTCCCTGTAGGAGAGGGCGCGGGCCCAGGTGAGGAGGTCCTGAAGGACCGGGCTCGGCCCCGGCGCCAGGGGCTTTTCCCCTTGGGACGCAGGCTCCTCCAGGGCCATGCGCCCGTACCCCGAGGAGGTCTTGGCCCCCACCCCCTCCTCCCGCAGGGCCCAGGCCAGGATGCGCCAGGCGGCCCGAAGCCAGGGCCCGGCCTCCTCGGGAGAAACCCCGGGGGCCGGGGAGAGGGCGAGGAGGAAGGTGCCCGTGGCGGAGAGGAAGGGGACCGGCTTGGGGCCGTCCCAGTCCGCGGGGGGCGCTTTGACGCTCCCATAGTAGTCAGGGTGGTGGGGGTTCAGAATGTCGGGGTGGAGCTTCCATTTCCCGGGAAGGGGGAGGGCATCCCAGAAGACCACGAGGCCCTGCTCCTCCGTGGTGCCGAAAAGCCCCGCCTGGGCCTCGCCCCGGTGGAAGCGGGCGAGGTCGCGCCGCCAGGCCTCGCCCTCCAGGTAGAGGTGGGCGTAGCGGCTCGCCAGGCCCTTCAGGGCCGAGCCCGGGATGTAGGGCACCCCGTAGGCGCGGTGCAGGGTGAGGGCCGTCTCCAGCACGCCTTCCCCACCCAGGCCCACCACCAGGCGGGAGAGGGTCCTGGCCTCACGGATTTCGGCCCCCAGGGCCTCGAGGGCCCCGCGGTACCGCTTAAAAAACGCCCGGTACTCCCCGGGCTCGGGGATCCCCGCCGCTTCCCGGACGAGAACCCGCTTGGCCTCGGTGTCCTCCCGCCTCGCCGACCTCAAGAACTTGTCCAGCCAGAGGCCCCGGTGGGGCTCCTTGCCTTGGGGGAGGCGGACGCCCTCAAGCGCGGATCTGCGGCCCATGGCTACTCCTCAATGAGGGCCTGGGCGAAGCGCTTGAACCACTCCGCCGCGGCCAGGACCTCCCGGGTGAGGCGGAGGTACTGGAGGAGCTCGGCCTCCCGGGCGGCCTCCGCCAGCTCCCGGAGGTCCCGGTAGCCCAGCACCTGGGCCAGGTCGTTACCCAGGGCCTTGTGAGCCTCCTTCCCCCGGGAGTCCACGAAGGCCAGGGCCTGGGAAAGCCCCGCCTGGCGCACCAGGACGGGAAGCTTTAGGGCCATGTCCCGGTACTCGCCCCGGCCCTCGCCCTTGGCCGCTTCCCGGACCTTCTCGTAGGCCTTCTGGGCCCACACCTGCGAGCGGGTGCGCACGGCCTACCTCCCCACCACGATCCGGCAAAGCCCCCGGCCCACGGTGGCCTTGCCCCCGAGCTGGAGCACCCCCCCGCCCTCCTCCAAGACGCCCCGGAAGAGGGCCCAGACGCCCTCTGGGGGAAGCTCCTTCCCCTTGCGGAAGGAGCGGTCGGCCCGCACCAGGGCGTAGAGGAGGCTTTCCGCGGGGAGGCTCTCCTCGTACCACAGGGCCCCCTTGGCCACAGTCTTGGTCTCGTCGTCCAGGCGGATGCGGGCCACCACCTCCGTGGCGGTCTCCAGGAGGAAGCCCATGAGGTCGTCGTGCACCACGGCGAGCCTTCCCAGGACCGGGGCCTCGGTGCGCTCGGCAAGCCACCGCTCCCAGGCGGCGACCCCCTCCTCCCCCTGGGCCTTCAGGTCCAGGTCCTCGAGGTAGACCTTCTCCCCGTCTCCCAAAAGGCGGGACCCCGGGGCCAAGAGGACCCGGGTGGGGTCCTGGAGCCCGGGAACCCCTGGGGGCTGAAGGCCCGCCATGAGGGCCTCACGGCGGAAGCGCTCCAGGAGGTAGGGGCTCGCGACCAGGGCGAAGACCCCGTAGAGGCTCCGCACGGGGAGGAGGAGGAGCTTGGCGTCCCCCACCTGCACCGCCCCGGCGTGCTCCGAGGCGTTTTCCGTGTCGGGCCCAAAGACGGCGAAGAGGGTGTCCCTGTCCCAGGCGGAAGCCCGGTCCCGGAGCACCCCCTTGAGGGAGCTTCCCGGCAGGTAGGGGATGCCCGTGGCCTTCTCCCGGGCGATGGGCAGGTCTATGGCCCCGATGCCTTGCCCCGTCCCCGCGTGCAGAGGGGAGAGGGCATGCAGGAAAAGAAGCGCAACGTGGCTCATTCCTGAACCTCCTTCCTACAAGCTTTTCACGAAGGCCAAGACGGGGTCCACCTCACCCCCCAGCACCGGGATCTTTTGGGCCTCCTCGGGGGTGAGCCAGGGGTCCACGTCCCAAGTGCGGCCGTCTTTGCCCTCCAAAACAAGCTTTTCCCCAGGGAACCTGGCCCCCTCGAGGACCGCCACCACGCAGGGCTTCTGCCCTTCCCCAAGCGGGCGGAAGAGGAGGGGGCTCGCCCGGCGGTCGGCCTCCTTGAGCCGGAGGGTGGTGTCGGGGGGGTCGCCCCTGTCCTTGAAGTGGAAGATGATGGGCAGGCCGAAGTGGGCCCGGGGGAACTTGTGCACGGGGTGCCTGGGCAGGTGGTGGGGGGCGTGCCGCCCCGTGAGGCGCCGCACCCCGTCGGGCTCGGGCCAGTAGGAGCGGCCCGGGCTTCTGGGGTCCCCCCCGGGGCGGGCCTGGCGGAAGGCCTGGTAGCGCTCGGCGAGTTCTCTCCAGGAGAGGGGCACCACCCGCACGAAGCTTTTTGGGGTGAGGTGGGGCACCCCTTCGGGCCACCCTGCTTTTTGGCCATACTGGCGAAGCTTCTCTCGGATCTCCTCCTCCCCCGGCACCCCGGCCCCCTGGGGCAGGAGGGCGCCAAAGCCCCTCCGGGTCCGGGCCCCGATCCCCCCGAAGGTCTCCCAGGCCCAGAGGGCGGCCTCGAGCTCCTCCCAGAAGTTCAGCTCCCCCACCTTTTCGGGAAAGCGGAGGCGGAGGCGGAAGGCCACGCCCTCCTTGACCGGGGCCCATTCCTTGTCCCCGCGTAGAGGAAAGCCCAGGTACCACTGGACTGCGCGGCCGTACTGGGCGATGCCTACCTTTTCCCCTTCCCTTAGAACCTCCACCTCCACGCTCAAGGGCGAGGCCCCGCCCTCCCCCGCGCTGCCAAACAAGGCGGACTCCAGCTCCCAAAGCCTCTCCAGCGAACCCCCCGCCCGCCAGCCCCTCACGGCCCGCCACCAGAAGCGGAGGTGCCCCCGGACCGCCGTGGCCCGGACCACGCTCACCGGATCCGCCTCCCTAGGCTCCACCCCGCCCCCGAAGAGGGGGGTGAGGAGCGTGTACGTGCGCTCCCAGGCGAGGACCCGCGCGCCGTCCCGGCGCACCAGGACCCCTCCCTCCTCCTTTCGCCTCGGCGAGAACGCCTCACGAAACGCCCTTCTCATGCCTCCTCCCAGCGCCTAAGCTTCCCGTCCCAAAGGCCCAGGGCGGCCAGGCCGAACCCGTCCCGCCGGTCCTGCTCCTCCTCGGAGAGGTTCTGGAACCAGACCTTCTCCGCCCAATCCCGGACCTCCCCTTCCCCCCAGGCCTCCGGGAGCCGGACGAAGTAGACGCTCCCCGCGGGCACGGCCCGGCGGCTCGGCTTGGGCTTCCCCTCCTTGAGGTTCCAGCCCGAGACCGCAAGCGGCCTCCCCACCACCGCGGCCACCACGGAAGCCCCTTGGAAGGCCCTCCCCTTGGGGAGGTAAGCCTCCCCCAAGAAGGCGGGGGTGAGGAAGACGAGGCGGGCCGCCCTGTGGCGGAGGAGCCCCGCCACCACCTCCTCGGGCAGGGGAGGAACCCCGGGCCCGCCTTTCTGCCAGAAGGCGAGGCGCCTCTCCCCCCCCAGGGGGAAGACCCCCTCGGGCTCCGGCCCCTCGGGCCAGAGCACCAGGGCGAGGCGGCGCCTCCCTCGGACAAACTCCAGCCCCGAGGTCTGAAAGAGGAACCCCTCCCGGGCCGTCTGGGCCGCGGGGTCCAGGGCCACGTGGGTGCGCGTCTCCGGGACGGGCCCCTCGTGCCCCCTGGGGGCGAAACCCGCCGGGGCGTCCTGAAGGAGCCATTCCAGGAAGCTCTCCCAGTACCAGAAGGCGGGCAGGGGGGCAGGCTTCTCCTTGAGGGCCGGGCTGGGAAGACCCACGGGAGAAAGCCCCTCCGGCAGGTTGGTCCCGGCCCCCTGGGGAAGCTCCAGGGGCCGGAGGGGGTAGAGGGCCTCCCCGAGCTTTAGGGCGTCCAGAGGCCGGGGCGCCAGGAGCCGCCACCCCCCTTCCCCCTCCTCGGCGAGAAGGGGCCCCCTGAGGCCCCACCGGAGGACCTCCTCCGCCCTCTCGGGGAGAGGAAGGCCCTCCAGCAGGGCGCGGCGGGTGCGGTAGGCCCCGGCCAGGGTCTGGGGCAGGGGGAAGGGAAGGCTCTTGGCCCGGGCCCCGGGGCTGTTGGTGAAGGGCCTGCCGTCCCGCACGATCAAAGGATCCCTGGGCTCAATGAGCATCCCACACCTCCCGGCTCTCCACGGGCACGCCCGCCTGGTCCAGGGCCTCGGCGAAGGGCCGGGCGAGGATGAGCTCCTCCGCCAGGCGGCGCACGTCCTCCCCGGTCCGGAGCCAGGCCTCGAGCTCCTCCCGGTAGGCCCGCTTCATCTCCTTCCTCCCCAGGATCCGCAGGGCCTCGGCCACCAGGGCCTCCCCGGAGAGGGCCTCCCCCGCTTCCCGGACCAGGGCCAGAAGCTCGTAGGCGGCCCTGGAGGGCACCTCCCCCGCCCGCAGGAGGTCGGCGTAGCGGAGGAGGCGGCGGGTGAGGGGAGGGTTCTCGTCCCACCGGCCCCGGACCAGGCGCTCCGCCCCCGAGCGGGGGCTGTAGGCCACGCAGAGGGCGTTGCGCTTGGGCTCGCCCTCCTTCGCCCATTTCTCCGCCCGGCGGGCCAGGTCCAGGGCGTCCTGCAGAGGCTCCAGGTGGTGGACCACCGCGAGGCCCACGGAGAGGCTCGGCGCCCGGCCCTCCCGGCCGAAGGGGGCCATGGCCTCCCGGAAGCGGTCCGCCAGGGCCCGGGCGGCCATGAGGGCCGTGTGGAGGGGAAGCAGGGCCAAGACGTCGTCCCCCCCCGAGTAGACGAGCCCGCCCCCGTGGGCCTCCACGATGTCCTTGACCTGGGCGGCGAACCCCAGGGCCAGGGCGTTGGAGAAGCGGCGGTGGGCCTCGGGGGACGGAAGGCCGTCCAGGGTCTCCCCCATCCGGTCCCCGTCGGCGTGGAGGAGGGCGTAGTAGGCGCCCGGGGGAACCCTCACCTTGGGGAAAAGCCTCCGCCAAAGCGCCCTCAGGCGGTCCCGCGCCTTCTCCAGAAGCCCGGGGTCCTCGGCGAGGGAGGGAAACTCCTCGAGGCGGCTCTCGTAGAGGAGGCGCACGTCCCACTCCCCGAAGGGGGTGTCCCGCAAAACCGGGTGGCGGACCTCCGCCCGCGCCTCCTCCCCCACGAGGCCCCCAAGCTCCTCCAGGGCCTCCTTTAGGACCGCCTCCAGGCCCGCCCGCCTGACCCCCTCCCAGAAGGGCAGGGCCGCCATGTGGGTGGTGCTAAGGAAGCCGTGCCCCGCCTTCCACCAGCGCTTGAGGAGGTCGGGCCCCGCGAGGTACTCCCCGGGGCGCAGGCCGAGCCGCACCCTGAGGTGGTCCGCCTCCTTTTCGGGCAGGCGGAGGACGCTCTCCCGGGCCCCGTCCAGGGAGCTCTTGTAGGCCGGGCTTCCCCAGGAGACGGGGGCGAAGTCCCGGGTGTTTTTGCGGGCGGCCAGGAGGGCCATGAGCCGCTCCCGGGCCCGGGGATAGTCGCCCTCCAAGGGAAGGTAGGCGTAGTAGCCCTCCAGGAGGTCTTCCACCTGGGCCAGGGCCTCCCTCCAGAAAAGGAGGTCCCTACGCGGCCCCAGAACTTCCTCCGCCCTCTCCCGGAGGTAGTCCCGGGCGGCTCCCAAGGCTTGTTCCCCGAGGCCCCTGGGGTCCTTCCCCTCCGGAACCCGGACCAAAAGAACGTTGGGGATGCCCGCCCCGGCCAGCCGCTCCAGCCCCGCCTCGTCCTCGGGGGCGGGGAAAATGAGGTTTTTCGCCCCCACCTCCCGGGCCAGGGCCTTGGCGGCGCGGGCGGCCGCCTCGGAGAGGAGGCGGCTTCCCGCGTAGAGGTCCCGGGTCCTGCGGGCGGTGGCGATGAACTCCTGCACCGGGCCCAGGGCGATAGCGAGAAGGTGCTCCATAGTGGCCCCCTGTTGCGGGGAGATTATACAAGAAGCAACGGAGGAGGCCAGGGGGATAGCTGTATACAAGGGCCCGTGCAGAGATCACAACGCCTCGGCCCTGGCGGGAGAAAATGGGAGATCGCTATGTTTTGGCGGCGCATGGGTCCCGAGGAGGCCCGGGTGCGTCTCCTCCTGCTGAGGGAAGGGGTGCGGCAGAAGGTGGGGGCCCTCGAGGCCCGCCTCGCCAAGAGGAAAGCGCCCCTGGAAAAGGCCCTAAAGGAGTACCGGGGGGTGCTGGAGCACCTCCGGCGCCTGGAGGCGGAGGGCCGCTACCCCGAGGCCGTCCTCCGCCCCGCCCTGGCCCGGGAGGAGCTCCGCATCCGGTACGCCGAAGGGGAGATCGCCCGCCTCGAGGAGGCCCACCGGCAGGCCGTGGCCCAGCTCGTGAGCCGGGCCCGCCTCAAGGCCGCCCGGCTCGCCGCCTTGGCCCAGATGGAGGAGGCCTTGGACCGCTTCTTCCCCACGCCCGAGACAAAGGAGGAGGCCCATGCTTAACGGCTTCAGGGTGTTGCGTTCCTACTGGGTGGGACGCCGGGACGGAAAGGCCCTTTCCCGGAAGCACGCGAGCCTCGCCTACCTCACCCCCAACCCCTACCCTGAGCAGCTCAAGGAGTGGTTCCGCCGCTGGATGGAGGGCCTGGCGCGCCGCTATTTGGCCAAGCGGGCCAAGCTGGAGGAACGGCTCGCCCTCGTCCGCCACCAGCGCAAGGCCCTGGAGAAGGTGGTGGGGCAGGACGAGCCCACCCCCGAGGTGTTCGGAGGGTACCACTTCCGCTATGGCCTCCTGGGGCTGGTCTTCCTGGGGGAGGCCTACTACAACAAGATGGCCATGGACACCCTGGAGATGAACCAGTTGGAGGCCTTCATCATCGGCGCCGTGGCCACCATCGGCCTCTTCTGGCTGGGGCACGCCGCCGGGAACGAGTACCGCAAGGGCAACCTGCCCTTGAGCCTCATCCTGGGTATCCCGCCCCTTCTCGTGGTGATCCTCTTCGCCGCCTTGCGCTTCTCCTGGACCCAGCGCATGGCCGCCATCCACGGGAACCCCGCCCCTTCCATCTACGGCTTCCTGGCCTTGATGGCCATCGGGTTGCTGCTGGTGAGCCTCACCTTCTACCTGGGCTACCGCAGCCCCCACGAACGGGAGGTGCTCCTCCGCAGGCTCTTCCTCACGGCCCAGAAGGAAAGGCGGATCTGGGAGCGGCTCCGGGGCCTAAACCGCGGCGCCGAGCGCGCCCTGGACCACCTCCTCGCCCACTACCGGGAGAACGTGGCCGCCTACTGGCGGGGCTTCGCCCGCGCCTGGCCCCAGTGGGACCCGGCCCCCGAGTTCGTGGGCCACATCCCGCCCCTAAACCGGCCCGCCCTCCCGCCCCTGGACCTCGAGGCCCCCACCGACCCCCTCACCCAGGGAAGCGCCCATGACCGCCTGGCTCCTGAGCCTCGCCCTTAACCTCCCCTTCCTGGGAGGGCCCCAGGAGTACCAGATCCTGGTGGCCCTGGGGTGCAGCGCTCCCCGGCACGTGCAGAACGGCTACCGGGAGATGCTGGCCCACGAGGTCCTACCCCGGCTTGCGGAGAAGGTGACCACCACCCAGGTCCGCCTCACCCTCGCCCCCATCACCGGGAGGAGCTACACCGCCCCTGCCCGGGTTCTGGAGACGCCCAACCCCCTCTCCACCCCGCGCTTTCAGCTGGAAGAGGCCAAAAAGACCTTCCAGAAGGAGGCGCTCCGGACCTTTGACGAGCTTCGCAAGCGGGCCGCCGCCGAGTGCAGCCGGGGGACGGAGATCATCGGAGCCCTGAAGGCGGCGGGGGAGCGGGCCCGGAAACCCGGCCGCATCCTCGTCCTGGCCCACGGATTTGAGCAGTCGGAGCTCATGAACCTCTACGACTACCGCCTCAAGCTGGAGAAGCGGGAGGTACGTCAAGGCCTCCTCCAGCGGGTGAAGGCCCGTTTGGGCCTGCCCAACCTCAAGGACCAGGAGGTCTGCATCGCCGGGATCACGGCGGGAAACGACAACAACGCCAACGCCCGGCTCACCACCTCCATCAAGGCGTTCTGGGAAGAGCTCATTCAGGCCTCAGGGGGCAGGCTGGTGGGGTACGGCACCACCCCTCGGGTCTGCCCCTTCCTCTAGCGCTATGGAAGCCCTCTGGCAGCGCACCGGGGATCCTTTGGGCGACTTCATCCGCCTCGTCCTCCTCGTGGAGGAGCTTTTGGAGCGCCTAGGGGCCCCCAAGGAGGACACCCTGGGGGCCAAGCTCCGCTCGGGAGCGGCGGAGGCCTTCTTCCAGAGCCACCCCGAAGGCCCGGCCCTCCGGGGGAGGCTTTGGCGGCTCGTGGAGCTGAGGAACGCCGTGTTGCACGAAAGGGCCGAGGTGCCCTCCTGGGCCTTCTCCGAGGGACGGGACCTCGCGGCCCGGCTCCTCGCCGCCGTGGAGCGCCAGGGGTTTTACAGCCGGGAGGAGTGGACGGCCAGGATGGCCTTCCTGGAAGCCCCCGCTCCGCCCACCCCCCAGGCCTTCCCCGAGGTCATTCCCCCGGAAAGGGCCAGGTCCCCGGAGGCCGAGGAGCGCCCCCCGGGGGCCTGGAAAACCCTCCCCTTCCCCAGGAGGCCCCTGGCGAAAAGGGCCCTAGCCCCTCCGCGGCGCCGGATTCCGTGAGAGGGCCTTTTCCAGCTCCTCGGGGAAGCGGTAGACCCCCACGCCCTCCCCGCCCTCCAGGGCCATGTAGACCAGGTTGGGGCTCGCCGGAGGCGGGGCTCCCCGCCAACGCCGGGCCACCATGAGCCCCCTGGCCTCCACCCCGCCCACGGAGCGCACCAGCTCGGCCATGATAGGGGCCCGCTCCCGCAGACCCTCGTCCGTGGGCTTGCACTCCACGAACCAGAGGGCGCCCCGGTGGAAGAAGACCCCGTCCACCTCGGTGGACTGGGGGGCCAGGGCCTCATTGCCCCCCAGGGGCACCAGGTGCCCGCCCATGCGGGCCTGGCCTCCTTTTGGGGCCAGGTGGGCGTTCAGGTGG
This sequence comes from Thermus thermophilus HB8, assembly GCF_000091545.1. Classification (GTDB taxonomy): domain Bacteria; phylum Deinococcota; class Deinococci; order Deinococcales; family Thermaceae; genus Thermus; species Thermus thermophilus. Next base: position 148,539 of record NC_006462.1, on the reverse strand, counting down.
CTGTAGACCGCGTACTCCAGGGGAAGCCCCTTGAGCCTGGAAAGGCGCTTCGGGGGGAAGGCCTGGCCGAAGCGCTTTTTCCAGAACTTCAGGAACCGCCGCACCAAGGGGGAGGCCTCCCAGGAGGTCTGCACCTCGTCCCACCGCCTCAGGATCTCCTCGGCCAGGGCGAGGAGCCCGGGGTCGGGCCGGGCGTCGGGGTACTCTTCCTCAAAGCGGTACCCCCGCAAGGCGAGCAAGTCCTCAGGCCTTCCCTCCTCCCAAGGCACCTCCGCCTCCCCCCCGTCCAGAAGGAGGAGGCGGTCCCCATCCAGGTAGTGGGCACGGGCCCCATCCCGCAGGGCCAGGTAGAGGCCCAAGGCCATGGCCGTGGTCCCGCTGTTCAGGTTGGCGTGCACGGGGTGGCCCCGGCGCAGGGCCTCCTCCACCACGGGGGCGAGGAGGTCCCGCACCTCCCGCAAAGCCCAGGGCCCGGAAAGGAAGCTCCGGTGCACCCGCACCCCCTTGCCCCGGAAGAAGGCCTCCGCCCAGCGGAGGCGGCTTTCCATCTCGGGGGTGGTGAGGAGGTAGACCTCCCTGGGGCCGGCGTGGAGGTAGGCCGCATAGAGGGGAACGGCCTGCTCGGAAACCAGGGCCAGGAGAAGGGGCCCCTCCTGGGGCAGGGGCAGGGCCTTCTTGGAGGCCTTCCCCTTGATGAGGGAAGCCACCTCCTCTTCCAAAGGCCTGCCCGGGTCCACCAGGAACACCCCGTACTCCCGGGCCCAGGCCCTCCAGCGGGCGAAGACGTTTTCCCGCTCCTTAGGGTGGCGGGAGCGGAGGTGCGCCTTGTGGTATGGGACCACGGGCAGGCAGAGCTGGCCCCCCAGACGCTTGGCCTCGCCGGAGAAGGCGGAAAGGGCCTTCCGGGACATGTCCTTGGCCTCGCCCCCCAGATGGGGGCGCACCCAGTACCAGTAGGGAAGGCCCCGGTGGACCACGAACACCCCGCCCTCCCGGCCGGGAAGGCGGGCCGCCTGAGCCCCAGGGGGGAAGGCCCCGGGCGGGGAAACCCGCTCCCAGGCCTCCCCCAGGGGCTCCAGATAGAGCCTGGCGTACTCCTCCAGGGTGAGGGCCTCGGCCTCAAGGGAGCGCTCCTCCTCCCGGGGCCAGAGGAAAAGGGCCCTGGGCGCCTCGAGGGCGCGGTGGCCCTCCACGAGGAAGACCCGGGCGCCGGGCCGCCGCCAGTGCCCGAGGAACCGGACCGCCCAGTACTTGGCCCCTCCCGTGAGGTTCACCCAGACCTCCCGGGCCTCCGCTTCTTCCAGTCCCTTTTCTAGGGGCCTTTCCTCGTAGAGGACGCCCTTTTCGGAAAGGAGGCGGAAGAAGGCCTGGCGCTTTTTCCCGTACTCCTCGTTCCACGCCGGGAAGGAGTAGAAGACGGCCTTCGCCACCCTCCCCGCCTCCCGCTCCACCACCTTCAAGCCCAAGTAGGCCGGGGCCGGGTCGTTGCCCAGAAGGCACAGGTACACCGGGGCTTGCATGGACGCCTCCTAGGGAAAGGATACAAGCCCAGGCCCGAGGCCATCCCCTTACGGGGCTCAATCCCTTGCAACGCATGGGCGCAAGGGCCGCGCGGCGCGCAGCCGCGGCCACACGTCGCAATCCCCTTACGGGGCTCAATCCCTTGCAACCCATGTCTGGAGCAACGGCGAACTCAGCGCAACGGAGAAGCGTCGCAATCCCCTTACGGGGCTCAATCCCTTGCAACACCGGGGCTTGCCTGGGGCATCAGCTGGCCCAAAGAAGGAGTCGCAATCCCCTTACGGGGCTCAATCCCTTGCAACGACCAGGGGCGCATCATCGGGGTGCGGCGGCTCCTCGCGTCGCAATCCCCTTACGGGGCTCAATCCCTTGCAACGAATCTCAAAGGGGGTGAATCTCATGGTTCGTTGGAGAATGTCGCAATCCCCTTACGGGGCTCAATCCCTTGCAACACCAAGGAAGACGTGGGCGAAGGCGACTCCCTTAAAGGTCGCAATCCCCTTACGGGGCTCAATCCCTTGCAACGGGATACGCGGTCGGCGCTAGGCCGCGCGGCGCAAAGGTCGCAATCCCCTTACGGGGCTCAATCCCTTGCAACGAGAAGAAGCTCAAGGGGCGGGGGTACATCCTCACTTGTCGCAATCCCCTTACGGGGCTCAATCTCTTGCAACTTATGAAGCTGGACGACCTCTACACCCTTACCTGTCGTCGCAATCCCCTTACGGGGCTCAATCTCTTGCAACCCCTCTTCGCGTACCGCGAGTTAGGGGGCGTAGAGGGAGTGTCGCAATCCCCTTACGGGGCTCAATCCCTTGCAACATGAACTGATCCAGGAGGCTCTGGAGAGGAGTTTGAAGGAGCACGTCGCAATCCCCTTACGGGGCTCAATCCCTTGCAACGGGAAAGGGTGTGGGAAGTGCCTCGGGGCGGGGCGCTTCGAAGTCGCAATCCCCTTACGGGGCTCAATCCCTTGCAACTCAGGGCCCGGCTCACAACCGCACCCCCTCCGAGACCAGGTCGCATGTATCTTGCCCCCTGAGGGAGGCCCCACCGCCCCGGTTGCCGGGCCACCACGCCCGCGGGATTGATCGGTAGCCACCCACCCCGGCCTCCCCGCCGCACAGTATCCCGGTCGTCAAAGACCGCATCCACATGGAAGGCCCACAGGGTCGGGTGGCCACCTCCCTCAGGTTACCAAAAGGAGAGAGCCCATGACCTTCGCCGGCATTGACGTCAGCAAAACCCACCTGGACCTGGCCCTCGTCTCCAACTCCCCCAAACCCACCCGCCTCCGCTTCCCCAACTCCCCTGAAGGCCGTCAAGCCCTCCTCGCCGCCCTCGCCCACCACAACCCCGCCTGGGTCGCCCTGGAGCCCACCAGCGCCTACCACCTCCCCCTCCTCAAGCTCCTGGCAGAAAACCGCCTCCAGGTGGCCCTGGTCAACCCCTACCACCTCGCCGCCTTCCGCAAGGCCAAGGGAGAACGCCAGAAGACCGACCGCCAAGACGCCCTCCTCCTCGCCCGCTACGCCCAGGTCTACCACGAAGACCTCCGGGCCTACACCCTACCCCCAGAAACCCTCCGGGAGCTCAAAGCCCTGGTGGGCTACCGGGAGGACTTGGCCGGGCGGGAAAGGACCATCCTCAACCAGATGGAGGCGGCGGAGTGGGCGGGGAGCAAGGAGGTCCTCGCCCTCCTCCAGAAGGAGCTGGCCTGCGTGAAGGGGCTTCTCGGGGAGGTGGAGGCCAGGATCCAGGCCCTCCTCGCCACCCTCCCCGAGGCCGAGGTCCTGATGGCCCTGCCCGGGGTGGGGCCCCAGGTGGCGGCAGCGGTGCTGGCCCTCCTGCCCCCAGAGCTCTGGGGCCGGGCGAAGAGGGCGGCCTCCTACGCGGGGCTCATCCCCGAGCGGGAGGAGTCGGGAAAGAGCGTGGAGAGGAGTCGGCTCTCCAAAAAAGGGCCTCCCCTCCTGCGGCGAAAGCTCTACATGGGCGCCCTGGTGGCGGTGCGCCATGACCCGGAGATGCGGGCCTTCTACCACCGCCTGCTCTCGCGGGGAAAGAGAAAGAAGCAGGCGTTGGTGGCCGTGGCCCACAAGCTCCTCAGGCGGATGATGGGAAGGCTCAGGGAGTACTACGCAACCCAGCTAGATCAAGGGGTCGCTTGACAGGCAAGACAGTATCAATCCCCTTACGGGGCTCAATCCCTTGCAACTTCTTCTTCTTCTAACCCACCCCAAAGGGCCGCTCTGTGGTCGCAATCCCCTTACGGGGCTCAATCCCTTGCAACCTCGGGGCGGCGGTGCCCGAGCCCACGGCCTTCCCGGGTCGCAATCCCCTTACGGGGCTCAATCCCTTGCAACATCTTGAATAGAGGCGCAACTAGCGGTCCACCCCCTCGCACCGTCGCAATCCCCTTACGGGGCTCAATCCCTTGCAACAGGTCCTCCCCCGGCTAGCTCCGGGGACTACATCCCCGGTCGCAATCCCCTTACGGGGCTCAATCCCTTGCAACTGCGCCTTGACGTGGTCGTCCCCGGGCGCCTTATCTACGGGTCGCAATCCCCTTACAGGGCTCAATCCCTTGCAACAGAGGTGGTAGAGGCGGGAGGCGATGGCGCGGAGGGTTGTCGCAATCCCCTTACGGGGCTCAATCCCTTGCAACACCCGCCCTGAAAAGACTCGGAGCCCTCCTCAAGGTCGTCGCAATCCCCTTACGGGGCTCAATCCCTTGCAACCGGAGGCGCCCGAGGTCAACGGCCCACTACCGGGCCTCGGGAGTCGCAATCCCCTTACGGGGCTCAATCCCTTGCAACCCGGGAAAATGCCGCCCCGGGGGGAGAAGGGGGCCCCTCCGGTCGCAATCCCCTTACGGGGCTCAATCCCTTGCAACGGTACCCCCCAAAGAACCCCGTCCTGGACGGCGCCGCCAGAGGGGGGGTTTGTGAGAAAGATGAAGCTTGGAATATGCACACGGCGAATAATGAGGGTTTTTGAGGGCTTACACCGATAGAAAGCCACAGGAGGAAGGGGCGATGAAAAGAAAAAGCGCATATTCGCCTTCCGCAAGGGAAAAGCTGGCTTTCAAGATCCCCGTCCGGAGGTCCGGACAAAGGCATTATAGCACCTCGCTGAAACGGTGTACCCCGTCCAAATGTGCCTCAAAAAGAACCTTCGCTACTTTACTTCCCTTTGCGATAGCGAGAAAAATGCCTGTTCCGTCGTGTCAAGTGGCCCCTGGCCCCGGAGGAAAGGCGCACGCGCTTAGCCCGCGCCACGGGGCGCACCGAGGCGGAGGTCCTCCGCCTGGCCTTAGACCTCCTCCCGGAGGAGGAGGCCCCCTGCTCCTGGCCCTGGCCGAGGAGGGGCTTTTGGAGGTGGCCGACCGGGCCGTGACCCCGGCCCAAATGGAAGAGGCCTACCGCCGCTACCTGGGGAAGGTGGCCGGGCTCGGGCTCGCCAAAGCGGTTCTGGAAGACCGGGAGGGGCGGTGATCCCAGGTCAAGGCGCCAGGGCTCTGACCCGCGCCACCTTCCTGCTCCGCCAAGGCCGGGACCAGGGCGGCTAAAACCCCAGGGGGACGGGCTCCGGGGAAAGGGGGCCGAGAGCGGTCCGGGCCTCGAGGTCCTGGAGGAGGCCCTGGGCCAGGCGGGCGATCCCCTCCACCGCCTTGGGCGAGGGCACGTCAAAGCCGTGGACGAGGAGGGCGCTGTTCCTCCCCTTGAGCGCCCCGGCGAGGCCCCGAAGCTCCGCCAAGGAAAGGCGGCCAAGCGCCTCATCCCCCTTCAGGCGGAGGAAGGCGAGGAGGTCCAAAAGGCCGAGCTTGGCCGGAAGGCGCACCTCCTCGGGCAAAACCCCAAGAAGCTCCGCCAGGGCCTTCCGCAAAGCCTCCGCCTCCTCCGGGGAAAGCCCCGGGGCCTCGGCCCGCCTGCCGAGAAGGGCGAGCCTTTCCTGCAGGAGGAGCTCCAGGGCCCGGTAGGCGTAGAGGGCCGCGAGGACGGCGGCCTCTTCCTTGGCCTCCTGGGCGAGGTGCAAAAGGGTTCGGGCGAGGCCGTACACCCCCTCCTTAAGGGCGAAGTCCCGGGCCTTCAGGAAGCGGTCCACGGCCTCGAGGAGGGCCACCTGGGCCTCGAGGGCCTCCCTCCGGGCGTTCAGGGGATGGTTCAGCCAGACGTTCTGGGAGAGCTGGCCAAGGAGCTTCCTCCCCGCCTTCAAGGCCTCGCCGAAGTCCAAGGCCCGCCAGGCCCGGTACATCTCCGCGAGGAGGGCGTAGAGGGCGTAGGCCTGGTTCCCCGTCCTCCCCACCATGCCGCGGAAGTAGGCCGCCGCCTGGCCGAACTCCCCCTTCCCGTAGAGCTCCTTGGCGAAGAGGGCGTCCACCTCCGCCAGGGCCTCGTGGGGGTTAGGGAGGATGCGGAGCTTTTCCGTGCCCGCCCGGGGGCGGCGGAGCTCGGGGTCGTAGTCCTCGTTGTCCACGTAGACCACCCGCACCTTGGGGTAAAAGCGCTGGAAGAAGAAGCCCGCGGCGGCAAGCCCCGCGCTCATGGCCTTGGTGCCGCTGGTGAGGTCCAGGGCCACGGGCACCTCCGGGTGCTTCTCCAAAAGCCGCTTCACCTCCCGGTAGATGGCCTCCACGTCGCTCTTGCCGATCTCCACGGGGTAGAGGTCCTTCCCCGTGTCCTGGCGAAGCCTGGGGAGGAAGCGGGCGCTTTCCGGAGTGTGGAGCACGTAGACCCGCTCCGCCCCGGCCCCCAAGATGGCGAGGGCCGTGGCCTCGGGGCTCGTCCCCAGGGTGTGCACGGACACGGCGAAGGCCTGGGGAAAGGGGTAGACCCGGGGCTTCTCCCGCCAGAGGGCGAGGAGGGCAGGCCAGACCATCTCCTGGTAGAGGGCCTGGGGGTTGCCCCCCGCCCGCACCGCCTCCCGGTACCGCTCCCAAAGGGCGTCAAGGTCCTCCACGCTTCACCTCCTAGAGGGGCTCTAGCCTCCCCACCATCCAGCCTAAGGGGTAGCCGTCCACAGGGTTCTGGGCCCCCGCGGTCTTCCGGGTCTTGGGCTCCTGGGCCTCGGGGTGGTCCTCGGGAAGGAGGAGGGCGAGGCGCAGGGCGAGCCTCCCCGAGCCAAAGCCCACCCGGAGGGGGAAGGCCTCCGGGTCCTGAAGCCGCTCCCTTAGGGCCCGGTAGACCTCCAGGGCCCGCTTAAGCCTGTGCTCCTCGGCGAAGCCCTCCTCCCACTCCGCCACCTTCCCGTAGTAGTCCCTGAGGGCCCGGACCAAGTCCTCCGGGGGAATGGGCATGGACACCCCCCGCTCCCCATCCCCGTCCCGGCTAAGGCCCTCGTGGTAGCGGAGGGTGAGGGCGAAGCGGGTGCCTATGCGGAAGGTCTCCGCCAAGAGGACCATCCTCGAGGTGTCCTTGTGAGGGTGGAAGACCCCGAGGCGGTTCAAGAAGGTCTCCACCGGCCCCGAGTCCGAAAGGCGCACCGCCCGGAAGGGGTCGCGGTAGAGGTCCAAGGACATCCGCCTCCCTTTCCCCTCGCGGGCGTAGCCCAGGACCGCGCCCTCAAAGGCCTGGTTCTCGTAAAGGCTGGGGTTCCGGGAGGGGTAGACGTGGGTGCCCCCGTCCCCCTCCCGCCAGGCCCTGAGCCGCCACACCCCCTCCTTCCGGTCAAAGACCGCCACCTTGCCCTCCCTCACCAGGACGTGGAAGAGCCAGGCGGTGCGCAAGGCCCCCTTGACGCTGGAACCGGGGAGGTAGGCCCCCAGGGGGGAACGGGGAAGGGGGCGGTACTCCAGGAGGGCCTCCTCCGTGGCGGAGCGAAGGGCTTCCAAAAAGGCCTTGCTGGCGGGGAGGGTGTGGAGGACGGCCTCCCGGGGAAGCTGGTCTTCTTCCAGGAGATAGCGCAGGACCTCCTGGGCCGCCTTGGGGCCCTGGGCCACCTTCTCCAGGTACTGGCGGCGCCTAGCCTCGGGGAGGGCGAGGAGGAGGGCCGCGGGGTCCAGGAGGTGGACCGCCTTCCTGGCGAAGTCCGGCACGTAGGCGTAGGCGGGGTAGGCCTCCCCGGTGCCCACGTGCACGGGGCTTAGGGCCTCCAGCTCCAGGCGAAAGCTCCTCAGGAACCTCATACCCTCACCCCCAAGGGAAAGACCACGAGGGCCTCCCACACCCGCGCCCCCGCCTCCGGGGGCTCCGTGGGGGTCACCTCCAGCAGGCGGTGGGTGGGCCCCCGGTAGACGCTCCCCTCCTTGGCCCTTAGGTAGGGCCTTTTGAAGGGCCGGGCCCCCACGTAGGCCCCCCCGAGCCTGCCCCAGTAAGGCTCCACCTCGTAGTAGAGGGCCTCTTCCAAGGGCCCCGGAGCCAGGGTGGCGTAGGCGTTCGGCTCCTTGGCCTCGGGAAGCTCCACCGCAAAGGGGCCTTCCACCCGGAAGCGCCCGAGGCCCAGGCTGGCCTGCCCCCCGTAGCCCATTTCCCCCACGAAGGCGAGGGCCTCCCCGAGGTCAAAGGGGGCCTCCCCCAGGACGTAAAGGGCATAGGGGGTCCTGGGGTCGGGGAAAAGGTACTCCTGGGTGAAGAGGACGCCGGGGCGGGCCGTGCCCGCGGCCCGGTCCACCCCCACCCGGGTGCGGCGGAGCCTCCGCATCTCCGGGGGCCTGGCCTTTCCCTGGACCTCGGGGGCCTCGAGGAGGGCCTCCTCCCCCCTTTCCGCCAGGGCCTGGAAAGTGTCCAGGCGCACCAGGGAGAGGCTCTTCAGGGCCTTCCGCAGGGTGGTTTCCTCCACCTGCACGGGGGGAAGCTTGGGCCGGGGAAGCCAGCCCTCGGGGTAGACGCTGGAAAGGCGGAAAGGGGGCTCCTGACGGAACCTCTCTAAAAGCTCCTCCAAAGCTTCCCGCCCGTGGGTGTACCGGTACCACCAGAAGAGGTGGCCCAGGAGGGTGGGGGCCCGGGGGAGGGCCTTGAGGGGGCCTTGGAAGTAGAGGCGGAAGAGGGTCGCCCGCATCCAGGCCCCCTAAAGGACCACTTCCTCCACCTTGAGCCTTTCCTTTAGGGGCCAGCCCTCCTGGTCCTCCGTAAGCCTTTCGGGGTGGAGGAAGTAGACCTGGCCGTAGCCCCGGCTGATGTGCCCCCCGAGGCCGTCCAGCTCCAGAAGCTCCAGGGCCCGGAGGAGGTATTTCCCGAAGTACTCCTCGTCCAGGTCGTCCAGCACCCGGTAGGTCATCTCCACCCTAAAGCGGGCCCCGGCGGGAACCCTTTCCGTGGTGCGGGGGTTGGCGTTTCCGCCCAGGCGGGGGATGAAGACCTCCTGCTTGATCTCCGTGTAGAGCCCGCCCCTGGCGGAGGTGCGCTCTAAGGCCTCCTTGGCGTCCTCCGTGAGGTAAGCGTCCCGCACGAGGAGCCTCGTGGGGCCCCGCTCCCGGGCCACTGCCAAAGACCTCTCGTCGTTCTCCGGGGCCAGGCCGAAGATGCGGGCCACGGGGTCCTTGGGGTCGGGGGAGGCGTAGACCTGCCTTTCTTTGGCCTTCAGGATGTAGTCCCCGCCCAGGCTCCACTCCAGGAGGTAGCGGAGCTTCCCCTTGAGGCTGGAGCCGGGGATGTAAGGCTCGTCCGTGAGGGGGTTGCGAACCACGGGGTTGTCCAGGTCGCCGATGGCCATCTGGTCCCGGCTCATCCCGATCCTGAGGCCCGTCTTGGCCAGGAGCACCGAGCGGATGCGGATCACCTTCTTGAGCTTCATCCTCGTTCCTCCTACTTCGCCAAGGCGTAGAAGTAGGCGAGCACCGCCTCCACGTACTTCATCATCGCTTCAAAGTCCTTTGGGCTCCGCTTCCCCGCCTCGAGGGCCTCCTCCATGAACTCCACGAACTCCTTGGCGTCCCTCAAGGGGCCCTGGGAGCGGGTGTTGTAGAAGAGCTTGGCCCTGAGGAGCTCAAGCTGGGGGACGAGCCGGGCGAAGGCCAACTCCTCCCCTTCCTTGCGCCTCTCCCGCTCAAAGCGGTTCTCCAGGGCCCTGAGCTCGGCGAAGTAGTTGCGGAACTGGCTGGACTTGAGCTTCCCCCTGGCGAGCCCCTCCGCCACCTCCCGGGCCCGCTCAAAGACCTTGGGGTCCAGAACTCCCCGCTCCTTGTCCTTGAAAAACTCCAACGCCGGCATTCACACCCTCCTTTCCCGGTAAAGCGCCCACTGGACCCAGACGGGAAGGTAGGCCCAGGCCGGGTCCTGGTGGTCAAGAAGCTTTAGATACCTCTTCCACGCCTCCTCGTCCCGTTCCCGGACGCGCCTTAGGGCGTAGGCCAAGAGGGGCTTGTAGCGCATCCGCTCCCCGGGGTCCTCCAGGGGGGAGAACCTGCGCCAGAGGAGGAGCCAGCGGTAGACCTGGGCCCGGCTCACCCGCTCGGCCCGCAGGTCTTGGCGCAGGCCCTCGGCCCAGGCGCGAAGGCCCCGCAAGGTCTCCCACGGCACCGCCTGGCCGAAGAGGAAAAGCCTCTCCCGCCCCTCGGCCTTGGCCCGCTTCTCCGCCTCCCCCAAAAGCCGGGCGAGCTCGGGCACGGGGAGGCTCGGCGGGACGAGGAGGAACCCCCCGGAGAGGGTGAGCCGCGGGTGGCGGGTGAAGAGGCGGTAGAGCCTCTCCAGGTCCAGGGCGAAGTCCAAAAGGGCGTCCCAGGGCCCGAGGAGGAAGAGGTCGTCCCCCCCGGAGTAGACGCTGTAGAGGAGGGGGTAGCGGGCCTCCTTGCGCTGGGCCTCGAGGTCGTCCCACCCAAGCCGCTCCCGGTAGCGCCGGGGCTCCTCCAGGAGGGTGAGGACCTCCGTGGTGAAGAAGACCTCCAGGGTGCGGGAGAGGGCGGCGAGGCGGCTCGGGGTGGCGAGGTCCCGCCCCTCGCGGCGGAAGCCTGTGGCGAAGGCCTCCCCCATGCGGTCGGCGTCCAGCATGAGGGCCCCGAGGTAGGGGGCGCCCTCCGAGAGGGCGGCGAGTTCGGCGAAGGTGAGGACCTTTTCGGGATGGGGCTCCTCGTCCTCCAAAAGCCCCTCCTCCTCGGCCCAGGCCCGGTAGGCCTCCAGGCTCCACCCCTTGGCCTTCAGGGCGTGCTCCACCCGGGGCAGGTGGCCGAGGAGGGGCTTGGCCTCCGAGGGGTCGGGCCAGGGGGCGAAGTCCAGCCGGGCGCGGAAGAGGTGGAAGGCCCCCTCCAACGGCCCCCCCAGGCCCACCTTCAGGCCGGGAAAGTCCAGGTAGGGCCTCGGAGCCTCTTCCAGGAAGAAGCCCACCCGGTCGCTTCGGGGAAGCCGGGCCCCGAGGGCCGCCTCCCGCTCGCAGTCCGGGCAGAGGCTTCCGGGCTCGTCCCTTCGGGCGGGCTCCAGGCCGCAGGCGGCGCAGGGGCGGAGGGGCGCCCCCAGGACCCCCCCCGTGGAGGCGAGGAAGGCGAAGGGCCTGAGCTTCTCCCGGGCGAGGGCCTCGTGGAGGCGCTTGAGAAGGGCGGCGAAGTCCCGGAAGTCCTGCCCCCGGAAGGCCACCCAGGCCAGGTGGGGCACGAGGCTTCCCCCCCGCTTGAGGGCCCACCTCCCCCAGGCCTCCCTGGTCCCCTCCAGGGCCGCCCTCGCCTCCTCGGTGTTGGGCAGGAGGAGGTAGAACTTGCCCCCCGCCCCCAAGATGCGGTTCAGGGAGGTGAGGCCCAGGCGCCAAAGAAGCCCCAGGGCCATGGCCTCCGCGGCCAGGCTCACCTCGAGGCTCCTCGCCCGAAGCCGCTTGGCGATGCCCCCCACTCCCGCCTCCGCCCCGGCGATGCGGTAGATGTGCCCCTGGATGCCCCCCATGTCCCCCACCACCAGGAGGAACTTCTCCCCGTCCTGGCGCAGGTTCTGTGCCGAGGGGCTTCCCCCGTGGAAAAGCCACAAGGCGTGGGCGATGGCCGCCGTGAGGCGCAGGTGGTCGTAGAGGGAGACGTCCGGCTCCGACTGGGTGTCCGAGGGCACCAGGGAAAGGGTCTCCTGGAGGGCCAGGGCCAGGTTCAGGACAAGGGCCTCCTTGCCCAGGGAGAAGCGGGCCATCTCCTCAAGCCGCCCCTCCAGCCGCTCAAGAAGCCGCTTGTAGACGTCTTTGGAGACGTTGGGCCGCTCCTCCGGGTAAAGCCCCCCGGCCTCGAGGCCCACCCGCCCCCCGGCCCCCACGGGGCTGTACCCTCCTTCCCTCCCCTCCTCGCCCCCCAGGAGGAGCCTGCGGAAGGGAGGGGAAAGGGGCACCTCCGGAGGGCTTCCCCCACCCTCCCCCTCCTCCCGCTCCTTGGAGGCGTAGGTGTCCGCCAGGGCCACGCACCACTCCTCGGGGGTCTCGGGCCGGTACTGGGGGCGGTCCCGCCAGCCCTCGTGGTGGCGGCTTGCCGTCCGGGCGAGCCAGTCCGGGTCCAGGCCCGCCCCGCGAAAGAGCCCGGCATGCTCCCGGACGAAGTGGGCAGTGTAGGCGGTGTGGGTGCGGTCGGGAACCTGATCGTCCCGCTCGCCCCAGCGGGCGCGGGAATAGAGCTTGCCCACGTCGTGCAAAAGTCCCGCCAGGGCCACGCTCAGGCCGTCCCCAAGCATGGCCCGAGTATAAACGGGCCTCCCCAGGACCCGTGTGAAGTGTGCACGCGGGGCCTCACAGCACCTGCACCTCCCGGAGCTCCGGCAAAGGCCCCACGCCCAAAACCTCCACCTGGCCCGCCACGGGGTAGATGCGCAAGGCGTCCTGGCCCAGGTCCAAAAGCCGCCTGGCCCTCCGCCGCAGGTCCTCCAGAAGCCGCTCGTCCAGGTAGCACTCAAACACGGAGAGCTGGACCCGCTCCCCGTAGCTTTTCAGGAGGTTGGCCAGCTTCACCCGGCGAGTGTCGTCCGGAATGTCGTACGCCACGGCATAGAGACGCTTGCCCATGGGAAAAGGCTAGCCAAAGGCCCCCGCGAGGCGCAATCCCCTTACGGGGCTCAATCCCTTGCAACAAGGAGGTCAAAGATGAAGGACAAGGTCAGGATAATCAAGAAGTCGCAATCCCCTTACGGGGCTCAATCCCTTGCAACTAACGCCGAACACGGTGCGGTACCAAACCCTGACCGCCAAGTCGCAATCCCCTTACGGGGCTCAATCCCTTGCAACGGAGTATGAGCTACTGCGGTTGCACTTGCCCCAGCTGCGGGTCGCAATCCCCTTACGGGGCTCAATCCCTTGCAACTCCGCTGGTGGAGGGCGGGGGGGACCACCGAAACTTTCAGTCGCAATCCCCTTACGGGGCTCAATCCCTTGCAACTCTCATGGTTTATCCGAATGACTGGCTCGTAATTAAGAAAGTCGCAATCCCCTTACGGGGCTCAATCCCTTGCAACTGGAGGGGGAGCTGGTGGAGGGCGGCCTCACGGTGATGGCGTCGCAATCCCCTTACGGGGCTCAATCCCTTGCAACGAAGAAATGAGGATAATTCAGGCTCTAGATGCGCTGATGAGGGTCGCAATCCCCTTACGGGGCTCAATCCCTTGCAACCTACACTGTTCGCAACGGAAGACACTTCGGTCTGCTGAAGTCGCAATCCCCTTACGGGGCTCAATCCCTTGCAACGGCCATGTACGCCGGGTGGAAGCTCGGAAGGAGGGTGCGGTCGCAATCCCCTTACGGGGCTCAATCCCTTGCAACCGACGACAGGGCCGCCCCCCACGAGGGGTGGGACTGGTCGCAATCCCCTTACGGGGCTCAATCCCTTGCAACATGTGTCTGGGGCTAGCGGCATTCCCTTTGGGCGGGTTGTGTCGCAATCCCCTTACGGGGCTCAATCCCTTGCAACGAGCCCCAAGGCCATAGCCGAACAGGCCCGATTAGAGCAGTCGCAATCCCCTTACGGGGCTCAATCCCTTGCAACCATGCCATACCCGCTCACGGAGTGGGAAGAGGTCTGCCTAGGTCGCATGTATCTTGCCCCCTGAGGGAGGCCCCACCGCCCCGGTTGCCGGGCCACCACGCCCGCGGGATTGATCGGTAGCCACCCACCCCGGCCTCCCCGCCGCACAGTATCCCGGTCGTCAAAGACCGCATCCACATGGAAGGCCCACAGGGTCGGGTGGCCACCTCCCTCAGGTTACCAAAAGGAGAGAGCCCATGACCTTCGCCGGCATTGACGTCAGCAAAACCCACCTGGACCTGGCCCTCGTCTCCAACTCCCCCAAACCCACCCGCCTCCGCTTCCCCAACTCCCCTGAAGGCCGTCAAGCCCTCCTCGCCGCCCTCGCCCACCACAACCCCGCCTGGGTCGCCCTGGAGCCCACGGGCGCTTACCACCTCCCCCTCCTCAAGCTCCTGGCAGAAAACCGCCTCCAGGTGGCCCTGGTCAACCCCTACCATCTCGCCGCCTTCCGCAAGGCCAAGGGAGAACGCCAGAAGACCGACCGCCAAGACGCCCTCCTCCTCGCCCGCTACGCCCAGGTCTACCACGGGGAGCTCTGGGCCTACACCCTCCCCCCAGAAGCCCTCCGTGAGCTCAAAGCCCTGGTGGGCTACCGGGAGGACTTGGCCGGGCGGGAAAGGGCCATCCTCAACCAGATGGAGGCGGCGGAGTGGGCGGGGAGCAAGGAGGTCCTCGCCCTCCTCCAAAAGGAGCTGGCCTGCGTGAAGGGGCTTCTCGGGGAGGTGGAGGCCAGGATCCAGGCCCTCCTCGCCACCCTCCCCGAGGCCGAGGTCCTGATGGCCCTGCCCGGGGTGGGGCCCCAGGTGGCGGCAGCGGTGCTGGCCCTCCTGCCCCCAGAGCTCTGGGGCCGGGCGAAGAGGGCGGCCTCCTACGCGGGGCTCATCCCCGAGCGGGAGGAGTCGGGAAAGAGCGTGGAGAGGAGTCGGCTCTCCAAAAAAGGGCCTCCCCTCCTGCGGCGAAAGCTCTACATGGGCGCCCTGGTGGCGGTGCGCCATGACCCGGAGATGCGGGCCTTCTACCACCGCCTGCTCTCGCGGGGAAAGAGAAAGAAGCAGGCGTTGGTGGCCGTGGCCCACAAGCTCCTCAGGCGGATGATGGGAAGGCTCAGGGAGTACTACGCGACCCAGCTAGATCAAGGGGTCGCTTGACAGGCAAGACAGTATCAATCCCCTTACGGGGCTCAATCCCTTGCAACCCTTCAGTCCCGGCCCGAGGCCGCTCACGCCCTCATCATGGTCGCAATCCCCTTACGGGGCTCAATCCCTTGCAACCGAAAGAACATGCCGAAGCCGTCGTCGTTGGACTGCCACATGTCGCAATCCCCTTACGGGGCTCAATCCCTTGCAACGGTACCCCCCAAAGAACCCCGTCCTGGACGGCGCCGCCAAAGGGGGGGTTTGTGAGAAAGATGAAGCTTGGAATATGCACACGGCGAATAATGGGGGTTTTTGAGGGTTTACACCAATGGAAAGCCACAGGAGAAAGGGGCGATGAAAAGAAAAAGCGCATATTCGCCTTCCGCAAGGGAAAAACCGGCTTTCAAGATCCCCGCCCGGAGGTCCGGGTTGGCAAGAGTATAGCACACACCGCAACGTTGCACCAGGTTAAAATATCGGCGAAGAAACGCCTCCCAAAGTGAGCTTTGTTTGAAAAAGCGCAAAGAAAGCCAGTTGCATCGCAATGTTGCGGATAAGTATAGCAAGAGTTGCCCCTACCGCCATAGGTAAAAGGGAGTGTAGCGCCCCCGCCCCAGAAGGGCCGCCTTCAGCCGCTGAGCCTGCACCTCAATCGTCTCCCCCAGGGGCTTGCGGAACCCCAGGGGATGGCTCACCCCCTCCAACAAGCGCTCCTCAAAGAGCTGGATGAGCCGCCTCCGCCCCTCCTCGTTCAAGTAAACGCCCCCCTCCCGCACCTCAGCGTGGGATGGGGTGAGGAGGCCCCGCCGGAAGGCGGAGAGGACCACCTGGTCCACCACGGGCACCCGGAACTCCTCCATGAGGTCCAAAGCGAGGGCGGGGCTCCGTCGCCCCTCGGCGTGGAGAAAGCCCACCTCGGGGTGGAGCCCGGCGAGCCGCACCGCCACAAGAACCCTCCCCAGGAGGAGGGCGTAGCCGTAGGAGAGGGCGGCGTTCACCGGGTCCCTTGGGGGCCTGCGGGTGCGGCCCCCGAAGCCGTAGGGGCCGAGGAGCCGGGCAAGGCCCTGGAAGTAGACCCGGCTCCCCTCCCCTTCCGCCCCCCGGAGGCGCTCAAGCTCCGAAGCCCCCTCGGCCCGGGCCAGGGCCTCCACCACACCTCCCGCCTCGGGCAGGCGGTGGCGCTCCAGAAGGGCCAGAGCCGAGCGAAGCTTCCCCACCACGAAGGCGCGGGCCAGGGGAAGGCCTTCGGCGGCGAACTGGGCCCGGAGGTGGGCCGGGTGGGGGTCGGGATAGGCCCCCGCCACCCCGTGGAGAAACCCTTCCAGGGAGTAAAAGAACACCGGGACCCCCTGCCGCAGGAGGAAAACGAGGGCGGGGGTGGAAAGCCGCACGTTCCCCCAAAGGGCCACGGAGCGCACCTGCCGGGCGGGGAAGCCCGCCACCTCCCGCCCCTCCTCCTCCAAAAGGAGCCTCCCCTGGCGGAGGCGCAAGGTGGCCCCTTGGCGGGTGAGGTGCAGGGTCATGGCCTAGAACCTGGGCCAGGGGGGAAGGGGCCTCAGACGCTCGTCCAGCCTCATGAGGAAGTCCCGCAGGGCGGTGTAGTCCTCTTCCCCCACGGGCCTCGTGCCGTGGGCCAGGATGCTTTCGTGCCGCCTTTGGAGGAGGGCCTGTAGGCGGTTTTTCTCCCCGTAGAGGCGCTGGGCCAGGGTGCCCTGCTCCCCAAAGGCCAGGTCCAGGTCAAAGGCGGCGTCCAAAAGGTCCATGAGGCCTCGGGGCTTGAGAATGCGCTCCCTCAGGCCCTCCGGAAAGCCCTCGGGCCAGGTCCTGGGGTCCTTCAGGGAGAAGCCCAGCCTCTCGTGGACGTCCGCCTCCACGGCGAGCTCCAGGGCGCGGTAGAGCCTCGCCAGGGCGTCGTCAAAGCGGCCCAAGGCGGCCCGGCGCTCGGCGTTGGCCAAAAGGTCCTGGAGGAGGAGGAAGGTGGGCTTTGGCCCGGCCTCCACGATGCCCTTCAGGTGGGGAAGGAGGGCTTCCAGCCCCTTCAGGACCCGCACCTTGGCCCCGTGCCCCCAGGCCTCGGCCACCGCCAGGGCCAGGGGAAGGTGGACGGAGAGGCGCTCCCAGGCCTCCCGGTGCCGGAAGCGGTCCCACTCCATGAGCCCCTCCACCACCCCCTTCATCGCCCCGTAGAAGCGGGCCTCCGAGGGGGAGAGGTCCCGCCTCAAGAGGCTTTCCAGCTCGGCCAGGGCCATGCCCAGGTTCAGGGCGTTCCAGGCCCGGGTGAAGCCCGCCCACTCCTTAAGGCCGAGCCGGGCCGTGGGGTCCTCCAGGAGCCTGAGCCGCTCCTTCCCGGCCAGGACCCGGCCCGTGCCGGGGTCGCGGGCCTCCCCGCCCACGTAGCTGAAGACCACGCCCCGCCCCGTGAGGGCGAGGACGAGGCCCGCGGCCATGGGCTTGGTGCCCCCGGTGAGGTCGGCGACGATGGCCGTGGCCTCCCACTCCAGGGCCTTCCTCAGGGCCAGGAGGGCCTTCTGGTAGGCCTCCATGAGGCTTTCGGCGTCCTCGAGGAGAAGGGTGTGGTGCCGGAAAGACCCGCCGTAGTCCCGAACGAGCTCCGCCGCCACCGGGTGGGAGGCCTGGCTCGCCAGGAAGACCACCCCTTGGGGGGCGTGCTCCGCCAGGGCCACCTCCAGGGGTTCCCGGGTGGTGCCCACGGTGAGGATGAGGACCTTCATGGGCCCATTATCCCGGGCCTCAGCAAAGCCCCGGAAGGCCCTCCTCGGCCTCCTTCAGGCGCAAGGCCCGCTCCCTTTCGTCCCAGCCGAGAAGGCCCGCCATGAGCTCCACCACCTTGGGCAGGGCCTCCCGGGTCTTCTCTTGGTCCAAAAAGGCGAGGCCCATCCGCCGCGCCAGGACGTCCAGGGGCTTCCTGGCAAGCTCCCGCCGCACTGCCCAGACCACTTCTCCCTCCAGGTAGGGAAGCCCGGGGAGGAGGGGCCTATCCCCCAGGGCCAGGACCTCGGGGGCCAGGGTGCCGTAGGTCTCCCAGAGCCGCCGCGCCGCCTCCTCGGGCAAGGGGAGGGGGGGCCTCGGCCCCGCCCCGAGGAGGGGCGTGGCGTGGCTTTTGGAGGGCGGAAGGGCGAGGCCCAGGTCCTTGGCGAGGCGCTCCACAAGGTCCAAGGCCATGAGGCGGAAGGTGGTCCACTTTCCCCCTACCAACGTGTAGAGGCCCCGCCTTTCCTCTATGTAGTGGTCCCGGACCAGAAGCTTGGTCTCCCCCTTCCCCACGAGGGGCCTAAGGCCCGACCAGACCGCCCGGACCCGGCCCGAGACGTCCCCCAGGTAGGGCCTTATCTCCTCCAGGAGGTAGGCCACCTCCTCCTCCCGGGGAAGGGGGCAGGAGGCGGGCTCGGCGGGGAGGTCCGTGGTGCCGAGGAGGGCCATGCCCCGGTAGGGAAGGAGGAAGAGGACGCGGCCGTCCCTGGTCTTGGGGACGAGGAGGCCCGCCTCGAGGGGGTAGTCCAGGACGAGGTGGACCCCGCTGGAGGCGGTGAGGAGGGGGGGAAGATGGGGGTCCAGGAGGCGGCGCACCCGGTCGGCGAGGGACCCGGTGGCGTTCACCACGGCCTTGGCCCTGACCTCCACTTCCTTCCCCGAAAGCCCATCCCGCACCACCGCCCCCCGCACCCTCCCCCCCTCTAGGAGGAGGGCCGTGGCCTCGGCGTGGTTCAGGGCCACCGCCCCCCGCTCCAGGGCGGAGAGGACGAGGGCGAGGTTTAGGCGGAAGTCGGCGAACTGCCCGTCCTGGTAGGCCACGCCCCCCAGGGTCTTGGGCAGGTCCGGGAAGAGCCGCGCCACCTCCTCAGGGGGAAGGTAGCGGCTTGGGGCGAGGCGCCTTTTCCCGGCGAGGAGGTCGTAGAGCTTCAGGCCCAGGGTGTAGTAGGGGATCTCCAGGGGGCGGAAGAGGGGGGTGACGAGGGTGAGGGGCTTCGCCAGGTGGGGGGCGAGGTCCATCACCACCTTGCGCTCGTGGAGGGCGTCCACCACGAGCTTGAGCTGGCGGCGGTCTAAGCGCTTGAAGGCGAGCTCCAGGTACCGCACCCCCCCGTGGAGGAGCTTGGTGGAGCGGGAGCTCGTCCCCGAGGCGAAGTCCCCCGCCTCCACCAAAGCGGCCTTGAGGCCCCTAAGCGTGGCCTCCCACAGGACCCCGGCCCCCGTGGCCCCGCCCCCCAGGACGAGGAGGTCAAAGGGCTCCTTCAGCCTTTCCAAGAGGGCTTCCCGGTCCACTACCCCTCCCTGGCCCAGCCCTTGGCCCTTTCCACCGCCTCCCGCCACCTCCGGTAGAGGGCCTCCCGCCTCCCTTCGGGCATCGTGGGGAGGAACCTCTCCGCCTCGCGGAAGCGCCCCGCCACGTCCTCCGGGGAAAGGGCCCCCGCCCCCACCCCGGCCATGAGGGCCGCCCCCAAGGCGGTGGTCTCCGTCACCTCCGGCACCGCCACGGGCACCCCGAGGAGGTCCGCCTGGATCTTGAGGAAGAGGCGGTTTTGCGCCATGCCCCCGTCCGCCTTGAGGACCTTGAGCCGGACCCCGGCCTCCTCCTCCATGGCCAGGACCACGTCCCGCACCTGGAAGGCCACCCCCTCCAGGGCCGCCCGGGCCAGGTGGGCCCGGCTCGTCCCCCGGGTGAGGCCGAGGAGGGTTCCCCGGGCGTAGGGGTCCCAGTAGGGGGCGCCAAGCCCGGTGAAGGCGGGGACGAAGTAGACGTCCCCCGTGTCCTCCACGCTTGCCGCCAGGGCCTCCACCTCGGCGCTTTCCCGGATGAGGCCCACCTCCTTGAGCCACCCCACCGCGGCCCCCGCCACGAAGAGGCTCCCCTCGAGGGCGTAGGTGGCCCTCCCCCCAAGGCTCCAGGCCACCGTGGCGAGGAGGCCCTTTTCCGAGAGGACGGGCCTTTTCCCCGTGTTCAGGAGGAGGAAGGCCCCGGTGCCGTAGGTGCACTTCCCCTCCCCCCCTCCTAGGGCCGCCTGGCCGAAGAGGGCCGCCTGCTGGTCCCCCAAGACCCCCCGTATGGGGACGGGCGCCCCCAAAAGCTCGGGGAGGGTTTCCCCGAAGTCCCCGTCCGAGGGCCGCACCTCCGGGAGGAGGGCGGCGGGGATCCCTAGGGCCTCAAGAAGCTCCGGGTCCCAGGCGAGGGTGTGGAGGTTGAAGAGCAGGGTGCGGCTCGCGTTCGTGGGGTCGGTGGCGTGGACCTTCCCCCCCGTGAGGTTCCAGATGAGCCAGGTGTCCACGGTGCCGAAGGCCACCCCGCCCCCCTCCGCTCGCGCCTTTAGGCCGGGCACGTTCTCCAGAAGCCACACGAGCTTCGTCCCCGAGAAGTAGGGGTCAAAGAGGAGCCCGGTCCTCTCCCGGAACAAGGGCTCGAGGCCCTTTGCCCTCAAGGCCTCGCACAGGGGGGTCGTCCTCCGGTCCTGCCAGACGATGGCGTTGTGGAGGGGCTTCCCCGTCTTCCGGTCCCAGAGGAGGGTGGTCTCCCGCTGGTTCGTGATCCCCAGGGCCAGGACCTCCCCTGCCTCCGCCCCGGCCCTCCTGAGAACCTCCCGCGCCGCCCAAAGGGTGGTCTCCCAGATCTCCAGGGGGTCGTGCTCCACCCACCCGGGTTTCGGGTAAAGCTGCCGGAACTCCCGCTTGGCCACCGCCACGGGCCTCCCCTCCAGGGTGAAGAGGATGGCCCGGCTGCTGGTGGTGCCCTGGTCCAAAGCCAAGAGAAACGCCACGGCTTTCCCCCTCCCCGGAGTTTACGCAAAAATGCTCTGGGAGGTGTGGGGTCTTGGGGCCCCTGCACGCGGCGGGGCACTTAGGATGGAAAGCGGGTCCGCCCAAGCGGCGGACCCCTCCGGAGGAAACGCGAATGACCGCCTTCCGCCAAAGACCCCTCCGCCTCGGCCACCGGGGCGCCCCCCTGAAGGCCAAGGAGAACACCCTGGAGAGCTTCCGGTTGGCCCTCGAGGCCGGCCTGGACGGGGTAGAACTGGACGTCTGGCCCACCCGGGACGGGGTCTTCGCCGTCCGCCACGACCCGGACACCCCCTTGGGCCCCGTCTTCCAGGTGGACTACGCCGACCTTAAGGCCCAAGAGCCCGACCTGCCCCGCCTGGAAGAGGTCCTCGCCCTCAAGGAGGCCTTTCCCCAGGCCGTCTTCAACGTGGAGCTCAAGTCCTTCCCCGGCCTCGGGGAGGAGGCGGCGCGCCGCCTCGCCGCCCTCCTCCGAGGGCGGGAGGGGGTGTGGGTTTCCAGCTTTGATCCCCTCGCCCTCCTCGCCCTCAGGAAGGCGGCCCCCGGCCTCCCTTTGGGCTTCCTCATGGCCGAGGACCACTCCGCCCTCCTCCCCTGCCTCGGGGTGGAGGCCGTCCACCCCCACCACGCCCTCGTCACGGAGGAGGCCGTGGCGGGGTGGCGGAAGCGGGGGCTTTTCGTGGTGGCCTGGACGGTGAACGAGGAAGGGGAGGCCAGGCGCCTCCTCGCCCTGGGCCTAGACGGCCTCATCGGGGACCGGCCCGAGGTCCTCCTTCCCCTGGGGGGGTGAGGTGGCCCTCCTCGGGATCCTCGCCCTCCTCTACCTCGGCACCCTCCTCGTCACCGAGGGGGCGGGCGGGCTCGTGGGCCCCTCGGGGAGGCGGCTCCTCTCCCGCCTCCGGGGCTTTCCCCTGGGGCTTGCCGCCCTCCTCCTCGGGGCGGCCTCGGGGAGCGGCACCGGGCTCAGCCTCCTGGGGAGGGGCCTCCTGCAGGTGGGGGTCCTGCCCCTGTACGAGGCCGCCCTCCTCGCCCTCGGGGGCACCCTGGGGGCCACGGTCCTCGTGGCCGTGGCGGGCCTGGGGAACCGCACCCTGGCCTTCGCGGCCCTGAGCCTGGCCCTGGCCCTCGAGGTCCTCAAGCGGGGCCAGGGGGCGAACCGCCTCCTCTTCGGCCTCGGCCTCCTCTTCCTGGGCCTGGACCTCGCCCGGGGGGAGGCCTTGGGGACGGGGGCCTGGCTGGGAAGCCTTCCCCCCTTGGCCCTCTTCCTCGCCGGGCTTCTTTTGGCCTTCGCCGTGGGCTCGGCGAACCTCGTGGCCCTCCTCGCCCTGGGCCTCGCCGGGGAGGGGGTGGGGCCCGAGGGGACCCTCGCCTTGGTCCTGGGCGGGGGCGTGGGGTGCACGGGGCCCGTCCTCCTCCGCTCCACCCCGGAAAGCCTCCGCCTCGGCCTCGTCCTCCTCTTCCACCGCCTGGCCCTCGCCCTCCCCCTGCTCTTCGCCCCGAACCCGGGCGTCTTCCCCGCCCACGCGGGCTTCCACGCCCTCGCCTTCCTCGCCTTCCCCCTCGCCTACCCCCTCTGGGAGAGGCTCGCCGCCCGCCTGGCCCCAAGCCCAAAGCCCCTCGCCCCCAAGTACCTCCGCCCCGAGGCCCTCAACGACCCCCTCCTCGCCCAGGGGCTCGCCCTGAGGGAGCTCGCCCGCATCGGGGACGCCGCCCGGCACATGCTGGAAGGGGTCCTGAAGGCCCTGGTCCAGGAGACGGGGCACGAGGCCGAACTTTTACCCCTGGAGGAGAAGGTGGACCGGCTGAGCCGGGAGGTCCTGGTCTACGTGGCCAAGCTCCCCCAGGACACCCCCGCCCTCCCCCTCCTCAAGGCGGCGAGCGAGCTGGAGCACTTGGCGGACCTGGCCAAGCGGGCCCTGCGCAAGGCGGAAAGGCTCTGGACCCAGGGGGTCACCTTCAGCCCCGAGGGGAAGGCGGAGCTCGCCCGGATCGTGGGGCGGACCCTCGCCCGCCTGGAGCGGGCCCTCACGGCCCTGGCCACGGGGAACCGGGCCCTGGCGGAGAGGGTGCTCGCCGAGTACCCGGAGGTCCTCGCCGAGGTGGAGGCCTCGAGGGAGGCCCACCTCCGCAGGCTCCGCGACCGGGTGGAGACCCGGGCCTCCACCCTCACCCACCTGGACCTCCTCCTCCTCCTGGAGGAGCTGAACCTGGGGGTGAACCGCCTGGCCCGCCTGGTGGAGGAGATCCACAAAGAGGGCTAGCCTCCGCGAGGAAGACCGCGGCGAAGGCCAGGACCCCGAGGCCCAGGAGGCCGAGGCTGAAGGGGAGGGGCGCCCCGCCCGAGGCCTGGCCCACCAGGGTGCCGAGGAGGGCGGCGAGCAGGGTGGAGAGAAAGCCGGTGAAGCTCGCCGCGAGGCCCGCCACCTTCCCCAGCCCCTCCAGGGCCCGGGCCTGGGCGTTGGGGAAGGTGAAGACCACGAGGAGGAGGACCAGGGTGAGGTGGAGCCAGAAGGGGAAAGGCCTTGGGGCCAGGGCGTGGAGGGGGAGGAAGAGGAGGAGGGCAAGAAGCCCCGCCACAGCCCGCCTCAGGGCCTTCCCGAGGCCGAGGCGGGCCACGACCTGGGGCCCAAGGAGGTTCGCCCCGGCGAGGACGAGCCCCGTGGCCCCGAAGGCCAGGGCGAAGGCGGGGTTGGAAAGGCCGAGGTGGGCCTTGTAGAGCTCCGCCGAGGCCGCCAGGTAGGCGTAGAGGATGCCGAAGACGCCCCCCAAAGCCAGGGCGTAAAGCCCCGCCCTCCGGTCCCTAAGGACGAGGAGGGCCCCTTCCCCCAAGGAAGCGAGGCGCAGGGGACGGCGGGCCTCCTCGGGGAGGGTCTCCCGGAAGCGCCCGCTCCAAAGGAGGGCGAGGAGGCCGAGGAAGGCGGGCAGGGCGTAGGGGGCCCAGGGGCCCAGGGCGAGGAGGGCCACCCCCAGGGCCGGGGCCAAAACGGGGGCCACCATGAGGACGAGAAGGGCGTAGGAGAGGCGCCGGGCCATGGCCTCACCGCGGTAGCGGTCGCGGATGCTGGCGGTGACGCCGATGCGGAAGCTTGCGGCGAAGAAGCCCTGGACGAACCGGGCCGCGAGGAGGAGGGAAAAGCCCGGGGCGGCCACGGTAGCCAGGGCCGCGAGGCTGAAGCCAAAAAGCGCCCCCCTCAGGACCTTCCTCCGCCCCAGGGCGTCCATGAGGGGGCCCCAGAGGAGCTGGCCCAGGGCGAAGCCCAGGAAGTAGAGGCCCACCACGAGCTGGGCCGCGGTGGGGCTCGTGCCGTAGCGGTGGGCGGTGGCCTCGAGGGCGGGGAGCATGACGTCTATGCTGAAGGCCCCAAGGGCCATGAGGGTGCCGAGGAAGAGGAGCTCCTCCAAGGGTCCCATCCCGGGCCACGCTACCACAAAGGGCCCGTCATCCGCCTAGAACCGGACCAGGGTCTGGATTCGTCCCTGGAGCCGGTTTTGGAAGTGGCCGGGAAGGGCCTCGAGGGGCACCGCCTCGGACACCAGGGGCTCCACCCGCACCCGCCCCTCCCTCAGGTAGGCGGGGCCTCCTTGGCGGTCCATTGCCGCCCACCCGGGGGCCTCATCCGCCGGGGAAGCTGCGCCCCGCCCCGGGGCTAAGCGCCCGCGCGGCCGCCCGGCCCGGGGGCGCAGGGCTCACCCCCACCCGAGGAGCCTCCGGGCCTTCTCGGAAAGCCTAGCCAGGGTCCAGGGGGGCTCAAAGGTGACCTCCACCTCCACCTCCTCCACCCCGGGAAGCCGGGAGAGGGCCTGCCTGACCGCCTCCCCCAGGCTGTCGTGCAGGGGGCAGCCCGGGGTGGTGAGGGTCATGCGCACGTA
This sequence comes from Thermus thermophilus HB8, assembly GCF_000091545.1. GTDB lineage: Bacteria > Deinococcota > Deinococci > Deinococcales > Thermaceae > Thermus > Thermus thermophilus. The sequence continues at coordinate 124,317 of NC_006462.1, read as the reverse complement.
GGCCCGGGGCGGCTCCACCACCAGGTCGTAGATCAGGCCCAGGTTGACCACGTCCAGGCCCAGCTCCGGGTCGTAAACCGCCTCCAAAAGCGCCCAAGCCTGCGCTTCCAGCGGGTTCCTCGCCGTCATCGCCGCATCACCTCCCAAAGGGCGTAAAGGTGGGGAAGGGCGCCCAAGGCGTAGGCCCAGACCGCCCAGGGGAACCAGGGGGAAAGCAGCGCCCCGAAGGCCAAAAGCCCCCCCGCCAGGTAGCCCGCCCCCTCGGGGAGCATCTCCTTGAGGAGGGGCACCTTCTCCTTGCCCGCCCGCTTGGCGTAGCGGTGGGTCCAGACCAAAAAGGGCAGGATCTTGTAGAGCATCCCCGTCACCACCAGGCCCACGAACCCCAGGGCGAACCAAAGGGCGGCGGCCACGGGATGGAAGGGCAAAGCCAGAAGGGCGAGGCCGAGGAAGAAAAGCCCCGCCAGGTAGTGCCGCACCCCGATGTCCAAAGCCCGCTTCATGCGGTTTTTCAGGATGCGGTAGGCGTCGTAGAGGGCGAGGCCGTAGGCGAGGAGGAGCAGGAGGTAGCCGAGCCCCTCCCCGAAGGCGAGCCCCCAAAGCCCCAGGTTGGCGGCCCAGAGGAAAAGCCCCAGGGCGCTCTCGTCCACCCCGTGGAAAAGGGCCGCAAGGGCCAAGGCCCCGCCCCAGGGGACGAGGGCCGGGGCTTGGGCGAAGCCCAGGGCGAGGAGCCCCACCCCCGGCACCCCTAGATCGCTCGGGAGGCTTCCGGTGGCCACGACGAGGTGGCGGTAGGGAAGAACATCCCCGTCCTCCAGGAGGAGCCTTCGGCCCTCGAGGTCCACCGCCCGCGTCCGGGCGAGAAGCACCCGCCCCCGCCGCACCAGGCCCCGCAGTCAATGCACTCGTCGGGGTGGATGTAAAGCTGCTCCCCGGCGTCGTAGATGCACTCCACCGGGCAGACCTCCTGGCAACTCCGGTCCTTCACGCCGATGCAGGGCTCGCAGATCACGTGCGGCATCCTTCACCTCCACCTCCCAGGGTGGGGGCGAGGCCGGGCGCGGTCCATGACCGGGGTCAAGGGGAAAGGCAAGGGACCGGCACACCCGGGGGACTCGCCAAGGTGATGTATAATTGCGCTGTATGCTGCGCAAGCAGGTCTACCTCACCCCCGAGGAGGAGGCCAAGCTGAAACGCCTGGCCCGCGCCACGGGGCGCACCGAGGCGGAGATCCTCCGCCTGGCCTTAGACCTCCTCCCGGAGGAGGAGGCCCCCCTGCTTCTGGCCCTGGCGGAGGAGGGGCTCTTGGAGGTCCCCGAGCGGGCCGTGACCCCGGCCCGGATGGAGGAGGCCTACCGCCGCTACCTGGACCGGGTGGCCGGGCGCGGGCTCGGGCTCTCCAAGGCGGTCCTGGCGGACCGGGAGGGGCGGTGATTCTCCCCTACCTGGACACCTCCGCCCTGGTGAAGCGCTACGACCCGGAGGAGCCGGGAGCGGAGGAGGTGAGGACCCTCTTCACGGAGGTTAGGGCGGTGCTCACCTCCTCCCTGGCCGTGGTGGAGGCGGTGTCCGCCTTCCGCATCAAGGAGCGGCAAGGCGTTCTTACCCCGGAGGAGGTGCGCTTGGCCGTAGAAGCCCTGGAGGCCCACGCCGCCCTGCAGTACCGCCTGGTGCCTCCCAAGCCTCCCGTTCTCCGGGAGGCCAAGCGCCTCCTCCTGCGCCACAAGCTCCGGGCCTACGACGCCTTGCACCTGGCTACCGCCCTGGTGGTGGCCAGGGTGGCCGGGGTGGAGCCGCGGAAGCTCCCCTTCTGGACGGCAGACGAGGAACAGGCGAGAGCGGGGGAGGCCGAGGGTCTGGCGGTGAAGCGGGTGTGACGCCCTTTTTGGGCTTCGTCCGTTTCTCTGCCACCGGAGATCCCTGCTGGGGCCCAAGGTGCGAGAAGGAGAGGCCGTCCGTTGACGCCTGGGCGGCAAGCCGCCTAGGGTGAGGCATGGTCCGCCTGCGCAAGCCCCTCCCTCCCTACGCCCTAAAGACCCCGGAGGGGGGCAAGGTCTACCTACCGGACCTCAAGGGGAAGCCCCTCGTCCTCCTCAGGAGCGAGGCCCTGGCCCAGGGCTTGGCGGCGCGGGAGGCGGAGCTCAAGGCCCTCGAGGCCCAGGCCTACCTCCTGGCCCAGGCCCCAAGGCCAAGCCCCCTCCCCCTCCTTCTGGACCCGGAAGGTGCCCTCCTCGGGGCCATCCCCGAAGGGGGCGTCCTGGTGGCGGACGCCTTCCTCGAGGTCTACCACCTGGGCCCTGTACGGGACGAGGAAGAAGTCCTGGAGTGGCTCCGCTTCGTGGAGGCCCAGTGCCCGGAGTGCGTCCTACCCGAGGCGGACTGGCTTTGAGGGGGTGGGCACGCCCTTCCGCACCAAGCGGGCCTACGACCCCCCTTCCCCCGAGGACGGCCTCCGGGTCCTGGTGGACCGGATCTGGCCCCGGGGGCTTGCCAAGGAGAAGGCCCGGGTAGACTGGTGGGCCAGGGAGCTCGCCCCCTCCGACGCCCTAAAGCGCTGGTTCGCCCACGACCCCGGAAAGTAGGCGGAGTTCGTCCGCCGCTACCGGGAAGAGCTCAAGGGAAACCCCGCCCTGGCGCGGCTTAAGGCCCTGGGGGAAGAGGGCACGGTGACGCTCCTCTTCGGCGCCAAGGAGACGCGCTACAACAACGCCCAGGCCCTCCTGGCCGTCCTGGAGGAAGAAGACCTCACGGGCGGAGAAGGGACTTGAACGCCTTCCGGGCCTTCTCCAGCTTAGGGGCGATGACGAAGCGGCAGTAGGGGGCCTCGGGGTGGCGGGCGAAGTAGTCCCGGTGGTACGCCTCGGCGGGGTAGAAGGTGGTGAAGGGGAGAAGTTTGGTGGCGATGGGCTTCGGGTAGAGGGGGGCGAGCTCCCGCATCACCGCCTCCGCCACCCGCTTTTGCTCCTCCGAGTGGTAGAAGATGGCGGGGCTGTACTGAGGCCCCACGTCGGGCCCCTGCCGGTCCTCGCTCGTGGGGTCGTGCACGGCGAAGAAGTAGCGGAGGAGGTCGGCATAGGGAAGGACCCCGGGGTCAAAGCGCACCTGCACCGCCTCCCGGTGCCCCGTGGTCCCCGTGCAGACCTCCTCGTAGGTGGGGTGGGGCACGTGCCCCCCGGCGTAGCCCGGCACCACCTCCAACACCCCCCGAAGGAGCTTGAAGGCCGCCTCCGTGCACCAGAAGCACCCGCCCGCCAAGGTGGCGATCTCTTCAGGCATAGCCCCAGGTTACCTGGAGGAGAGCGCCAGGAGGCCGGCCGCCGCCACAAAGGCCGCCTCGAGGGGTAGGCTGGGGGAAAGGAGGGCAAGAAGATGGCCCACTACCTGGTGCGCGCCCGCCTGCGGCCGGAGCTCGCGGAAGAACTCCGGGAAGACGTCCTTGATCGCCTGCTCCGCCCAGCAGGGCCGGGTCCAGGGGTAGAAGAGGAGGCCGGAAAAGGCCCCGGCGCCGCGCAGAGCCTCCACCGCGCCCCCCACCCAGCCGGGGTTGGGCAGCGGAACCCCGTCCCCGGCCCAAACGGCCACCATGGGCACCACCTCGAGGCCCGCCTGTTCGGTGCGGGCCCTCCTAGCCAAGGCGGCCTGCCCCTCAACGTACCCCGGCTCCTGCCGCATCTTTTTCGCCGTCACCGTGAAGAGGGCCACGTCGGCCACCGGGGCGCCGCCGCTTTCCCGCCGCATCCGCTCCAGGCACTCCAGGCGCCCGAAGTTGACCACAAGCCGCAACGCGGTCCGGAAGGCGTGGAAGACCTGGTGAAGCCGCGCCAGGTCGCGCCCCATCCATGAAAACTTCCCCTCGTGGCAGGGCTCGTCCACCCAGTAGACGCCGAGAAGCCCCCCTCCTCGGCCCAGGGCCTTCCGCCCAGGCCCGTCTCCAGGAGGCGGGCCACGGCCTGGGAATCCACCTCTCCCCCAGGGGCCAGGAAGGCGCTCCACCCGGGGCCCCGCAGGAGAAGGTCCGGGCCGAGCCCGCGGGCCCGGCGGTAGGCCTCGTCCAGCCCCTGGGGCGGCTAGCCCGCCCGGTACTCCACCGTGCGCGCGCCGAGGCTCCGGACCAGGGGGAAGTCCTCCACGGGGACGCCGAGAAACCCGAGCCACGCCCCCTGGGAGGCCGCCGGGCCCATGGCCCCCAAGAGGAGAAAGAGGAGAAAAAGAACGCCCAAAAGGCCTCTCCGCACCTTCGCCCCCCAAAGCCCCTTCAGGCCGAGCGCTCCTCCAGCGCCCGGGCCCTCTGGGCGAGCCCCAGGAGCTCGCGGGCCACGGCCTCCAGGGCCCCCGGCCTCAGGCGGTAGTACGTCCACCGCCCCACCCGCACCCCCTCCACCAGGCCCGCCTCGCGGAGGATGCGGAGGTGGTGGCTCACCGTGGGGGCGGAGAGGCCGGTCTTCTCCTTGAGGTGGCAGAAGCAGACGCCGTAGGCCGTGCCGCAACGGGGGTCCTTGGCCGTCTCCTCGTCGGGAAGCTCAGCGAGGAGCCGCACGATCCTCACCCGGGCCGGGTGGGCCAGGGCCTCGAGGCGGTGAAGGGAAGTCGTCACAAGCCCCAGTATAGCGGTGGCCTTTCCCGGCCAGGGGTCGTGTAAGGATTTATGTGTAAGGATCCGTGTTTAATAGGGGGGCACACCTTAGCACGAGGAGGTGCCCCGTGGACCAGGATACCTTGCGGATCTTGCTGAGGGAAGCGGTGCGGGAGACAGTAGCCGAGGTTCTGCAGACGGTTCTGGAGCTGGACCGGACAGCCTTCTTGCAGGTGCACGGAGGCCGCAGGAACGGCTACTACCCCCGCAAGCTGGAGACCACCTTCGGCCAGGTGGACCTGAAGGTCCCTAGGGATCGGGAATCTCGGTATTACCCGGCTTTCCTTAAGCCCTACGCCCGCCGCCTGGTGGACGTGGGGGAAGTAGCTGTGGCCTTGTACGCCGCCGGGGTCAGTCAGCGCAAGGCGGCCGAGATACTGAGCCTGCTCCTGGGCCACCGCTACTCCCACGAGACCCTGAGCGCCCTGACGGACGAGGTCCTGGAGGCGGCAGGAGCCTTCCGCACCCGGCCTTTGCCCGAGGAGATGGCCTTCGTCTACCTGGACGGGCTTTCCCTAAAGGTCTTCAGGGAAGGAGAAGGGATCGTACGGGAAAGCGTGTATGTGGCCCTGGGCATCGCCCCTAATGGGGAGAGGCGGGTCCTGGGGTTCTGGCTTTTGCCCACGGAGAGCGCCCTGGGATGGGAGGGGGTCCTGGGGGAGCTTTGGCAGCGGGGCCTGCGGCGGGTGTTGCTCTTTGTCACCGACGGGCTGCCCGGGCTTCCTGAAGCGATCCGCAGGGTCTACCCTCAGGCGGAATGGCAGCGGTGCGTGGTGCACGGGGTGCGGTGGAGCCTGTCCCAGGTGCGCTCCCGGGACCGGGCCCTGCTGGCGGAGGACCTGAGGCGGGTGTACGGGGCGGAGAGCCGGGAAGAAGCTCTTGGGGCCTTGGAGGAGGTGAAGGCCGCCTGGGGTTCGCGGTACCCGGGGGTGGTGGGGCTTTGGGTACAGGATTCGGGGGCCTTCCTGCGCTTCTACGGGTACCCCAAGGTGCTTTGGCCGTACCTGCGGAGCACCAACCTGATGGAGCGGTTTATCCGGGAGCTACGGCGGGGGACGAAGGTGCGGGACCACAAGTTTCCTAAGGAAGAGGCGGTGTACAAGCTTCTTTACCTGGAGTCGGAGAGGCAGGAAGGGAGGTGGGCAGAACGGAAACTAAAGGGGTTCTCGGAGGTGAAGGAGGTACTGGAGAAGATGCTTCAGGAGCGGTATGCCCCCCGTACACAGACTCTTACACATAACTCTTGACACGACCCGGCCAGGCCCCCCTTGACGAATGTCCCTACCGTTTGATAGTCTTCAAACGAAACAAAAGGGAGGTAAATATGACGCAGACCATGACCCGTAGGCGTTTCGTGCAGCTCACCGCCGCGGCCACCGCCCTTTTCACCGCAGGCGGCAAGGCCCAGCTCTGGTACGCCCCGAGCCTCACCTATCCGGCGGTGAAGGTGGCCAACCTCTCCCAGGTCAAGACCGGGGAGCCCATCTTCTTCAACTACCCCGACGCCTCCTCCCCGGCCGTCCTGGTCAAGCTCGGCCGGCCCGCCATCGGGGGGGTGGGGCGGGAGCGGGACATCGTGGCCTTCTCCGCCCTCTGCACCCACATGGGCTGCCCCGTCCAGTACGAGGAGGGCCGCTTCATCTGCCGCTGCCACTACTCCATGTTTGACCCCGCCAAGGCGGGCCAGCCCTACCAGGGCCTGGCCAGCTCCTGGCTCCCCCAGATCCCCTTGCGCATTGACGGCAAGGGCGACATCTACGCCGTGGCCGTGGCGGGCCTCATCTGGGGCCGCGTGAAGAACGTGTGAGGAGGTAAGGTATGGCGCTCATTCCCCGTAGGGACCGGCTTCCCATTCCGCCTAAGAACGCGAAGGTCTACAACCAGGTCTGCCAGTACTGCACCGTGGGGTGCGGCTACAAGGTCTACGTGTGGCCCGTGGGCGAAGAAGGGGGCGTGAAACCCGAGCAGAACGCCTTCGGCCTGGACCTCTCCACGCCCCAGCCCCCCCTGGCCGGCCAGAGCTACACGGAGACCATGCACGCCGTTACCGTGGGCAGGGACGGGCGGCAGTATAACGTGGTCATCGTCCCCGCCAAGGACAGCCCCATCAACCGGGGCAACTACTCCATCCGGGGCGGCACCAACGCCCTCACCGTTTGGAGCCTGGACCGGGGCACCCAGGACCGGCTCACCTACCCCCTCCTCAGGGTGGGCGACCAGTTCCAGGCCATCACCTGGCAGGACGCCCTCACCCTCATGGGCCTCCTCATCAAGGGCATCCGGGACCGGGACGGCAACGACGACAACATCGCCGTGAAGTGCTTCGACCACGGGGGCTCGGGCCAGGGCTTTGAGGACAACTACGCCGCCGGGAAGCTCTTCTTCGCCGCCCTCTCCGTGAAGCACATCGCCATCCACAACCGCCCCGCCTACAACTCCGAGGTCTGGGGAAGCCGGGAGAGGGGCGTCCACGAGCTGAACTACACCTACGAGGACGCCCGCCTCGCCGACACCATCGTCCTCTGGGGAGCGAACTCCTACGAGACGGCCACGGTGTTCTACGTGGAGCACATGCTCCCCAACATCCAGGGGGCCACGGTGGCGGAGAAGCAGCAGGCCTTTGACCCGGGCGAGCCCGCCGAGCCCGGCTACCTCATCGTCATTGACCCCAGGAAGACCAGCTCCTACACCGTGGCGGCCCAGGTGGCCCCGGACCGGGTGATGCTCCTCCGGCCCAACCTGGGCACGGACTACATCCTGGCCAACGCCATCGCCCGGGCGGTCTGGGAGAAGGGCTACTACGACATGGCCTACCTCCAGGCCCGCACGGACATGACCCTCTTTGAGGAGTACAAGGCGAAAAGCCTCAAGCTCTCCGTGCCCTACGACGAGTTCATGGCCCAGGCGGAGCGCATCACCGGGGTTTCCCGGGCGGAGATTGAGAAGGCCGCCGACTGGATCGCCAAGCCCAAGGCGGGCCGGTTCAAGCGCCGCACCCTCACCATCTACGAGAAGGGCATCATCTGGAACATGAAGAACTACGACCAGGTGGCGGCCATCGTTCAGCTCGCCGTCCTCACCCACAACATCGGCAGGCCCGGCACGGGCTGCGGCCGCCAGGGCGGGCACCAGGAGGGTTACGTCCGCCCCCCCGCCCCCACCCCCGGCTCCATCTACCGGGGCGGCCCCCCCGTCAACGTGGACAAGTTCCTCATTGAAGGCAAGGGCAAGTTCTACTGGGTCATCGCCAACGACCCCTACCTCTCCACCCCCAACAACCAGGTCTTCCGCAAGCGCATCCACGAGCGCACGGAGAAGCTCACCAAGGCCCTCGGCGCCGGGGGCGAGCCCGGGACCATACAGGAGCGGGCCCAAAAGATCCTGGACATCCTCTACCAGGACCCCGACGCCCTCTTCCTGGTGGTCCAGGACATCTACATGACCGAGACCGCCCGGGACGCCCACCTCATCCTCCCCGCCGCCGGCTGGGGCGAGGCCAACGAGACCTCCATCAACTGCAACAGCCGCCTCCTCCGCCTCTACGAGAAGTTCATGGACCCGCCCGGGGAGGCCAAGCCCGACTGGGAGATCTTCAAGTGGGTGGGCCTGCGCATCGCCGAGCTTTACCGGGCCGAGGGCAAGTTTGAGGAGGCGAAGAAGTTTGAGTTCGGCAAGAACTGGAAGACGGACGAGGACGTCTTCCTCGCCGGGGCCGAGGAGTTCCGGGACAACACCGTCTCGGAGGAGGACGAGGCGGTCCTCGAGGCCGAGAACTACAAGGGGGTCACCTACAAGCTCCTGAAGGAGCTGGGCCAGAAGGGCATCCAGACCCCGGTGCGCCGCGACCCCAAGACGGGGAAGCTTGTGGGCACGGTCCGCCGCTACACCTACCGCTTCGGCACCGAGGACGGCAAGTTCAAGTGGTACGGCACCGACGACTGGGAGGGCTACCCCGCGGAGGTGGCCAAGTACCTGGAGCCCGGGATGGCGGAGAAGTACCCCTTCTGGGTCACCACCGGCCGGGCCCAGACCATCTGGCAGACCGCCTACCACGACCGCCACCTTCCCGAAAAGGCCCTGGCCCTTCCCCTCCCCTACGTGGAGGTGAACCCCGAGGACGCCAAGCGCCTCGGCCTCAAGTCCGGGGACCTGGTGGAGGTCTACAACGAGGAGGGGAACGGCACCTTCCTCGTCTACGTCACGGACGCGGTGAAGCCGGGCACCCTCTTCCTGGTGATGTACCACTGGCGGGGCACCTCCAACTCCCTGGTCACCGGCTACACCGACCCCAAGACCACCATCCCCTGGTACAAGGGGACGAGGGCCAACCTCCGCAAGGTGGCCGGGGCCATCCCCTCCGTGCAGCAGACGGCGAGCTTCTTGCAGCAGAACAAGTTTGACTAAGCCCTCCCCTTCCGGGCGCCCCCTCGGTTCGGGGGCGCCCCGGCTTTTGCCGGGTAAAATGGCCTGCAGATGGCCCGCAAGCGCAGGCAGGACGCCACCCCGCCCCTCTTTGAGCTGGAGCTCGCCAAGGAGCCCCGGCACTTTGACGAGGCCAACGTGGCCCGGCTCGGCCTCATCTCCATCCAGGAAAGGATCCCCGAGGGGTACGCCTCCTGGGAGGAGGAGTTTGAGGTCCTGGGCAAACCGGTAAAGCTCGCCTGCTACGCCAACCCGAACGTGGGGGGCGTGCCCCACGGCCTGGACAACGAGGTCTCCCTGGCCCTCATCGCCCTCTACCTCAACGCGGGAAGCCCCCCCGACGGCACCTTCACCACCACGGCCTACCAGATCCTCAAGCTCATGGGCTTTGACACCTCGGGGTACTACTACCGGGCCCTAAAAGAGAGCCTCCTCCGCCTCACCACCGCCACCTACGTCCTCTCCGAGGCCTGGCGGGCCGACGGACGCTGGCAGAGCGTCTCCTTCCGCTATATTGACAAGCTGGAGTTCACGAGCGGCAAGGAAGGAAGCCTGGACCGCTCCAGCGTCATCCGCATCACCCTGGCCAAGGAGATCGTCCGCTCCCTGCAGAACCGCTACACCAAGCCCATAGACATTGAGTTCATGGCGAGCCTCAAGCGCCCCCTGAGCCGGGCCCTCTACCGCCTCCTGGACGCCCAGCGCCTCTCCCCCGAGCGGGAGGAGCCCCTGGCCCAGCTGGAGGTGGGCCTCATGGAGTGGGCCGCCGCCTGCAAGATCGTCCACAAGCGGCCCGACAAGGTGCGCCGCACCCTCGAGCCCGCCCACAGGGAACTCATAGAGCGCCGCTACCTTCGCTCCGTGGAGTACGTGGGCCGGGGGAAGAACCAGACCATCGTCTACGTCTTCGGCGAGGAGGCGGGCGGGATCCCCGACGCCGAGGCGGTGAACCTCCTCATGGCCGAGGGGCTCTCCTTCACCTCCGCCTACTCCCTGGCGCGGCGCTACTCCCTGGGGCACATCAAGGAGCGGCTGGAGCGCTACCGGGCCATCCTCGAGGCCGGCTACCGGCCCAAGAACCGCCTGGGCCTCCTGGTGGACGTGATCCGGGACGAGACCGGGAAGTACGAGCGCCCCACCCGGACGAGGCGCCCGGCCAAGCGGCAAGCGGCCCAGGAGGAGGCGGAGGCCCGGAGGCTGGAAGAGGAGGCCGCCAGGGAGTGGGCGGAGATGCCCCGGGAGGCCCAGATCCGCCGGGCCCTCCAGGTGGCCCAGCTCGTCCTCCGCTCCCGCATCTCCGTGGGCGAGCTGGAGGACCTGAACCGCCTCATGGAGTCCGGAGCCCTCGAGCCCAGACGGGTGGTGGAGGAGCTGAAGGAGGCTTTGGCCCAGGACCGGCTGGAAGGTTGGCTGGAACGCTTCCGCAAGATGCTCCCCGGCTGAGGAGGGGGGCCTATCGGAAGACTTGGGGAGGCGGGAAGGAAAAGCGCCAGGTTTCGCCCTCCCCAAGCGGTTTTCTTTGCGGGTGGGCGGTATCGGAAGACTTGGGGTGTTGACCCCCTCCCCTATCGGAAGACTTGGGGAGAAAGTATCGGAAGACTTGGGGCGTCGGGGGGTGCGGGGTATCGGAAGACTTGGGGAAAAGGTATCGGAAGACTTGGGGTGTTGACCCCCTCCCCTATCGGAAGACTTGGGGAGAAAGTATCGGAAGACTTGGGGAGAAAGGGGGCGGAGACTCGGAAGACTTGGGGCGTTTTGCGGCCGGAAAGCCCTTCCCCATCGCATCCCGTCTCCGCCCTGTTGTTGATCATTATTAGTCAATCAAAGGGTTGTAGGTATTTTTGATGATTTCATCAGCAAAACGGAACCGATTCAAGTTGCTGGCCCCACCGGGGGGCCGGGGTGACGCGGGGGACACTTGGCAAACGCCAAATCTTGGGATAGTCTAGGCCCATGAAGCAGGGCGAGCTGGTTCCCGTGAGCGAGATGGCCCGGAGGCTCGGGGTGACGCGGGAACGGGTGCGGCAGATGATCCTCGAGGGTAAGCTGGAGGGCGTTCGCCTCGGCCGCTACTGGTACGTGCGGGAACGGGAGGGCGGGCGGCTCCGCCGCGTCTACACCTTCTTCACCCACGCCGGCGGGGCGGGCAAGACCTCCCTCGCCCGCGACCTCGGCTTTGAGCTGGCGCGCCGCGGCTTCCGCGTCCTTTTGGTGGACACGGATCCCCAGGCGAACCTCACCTCCTGGCTCGGGGTGCGGGAGGTTGCCCCGGAGGAAACCCTCCTTCACCTGGTGGACACGGGCCAGCTGCCCACGCCGAGGCGCCTTTCCGAGTGGGGCCTGGACCTCATCCCCGCGAGCCTGGACCTCGCCCGGGTGGAGGTGCGCCTCATGCAGCGCCCCCTCTCTACCCTGCTCCTGCGCACGGCCCTGCGGAAGACGGAGGGCTACGACTTCGTCCTTATTGACTCCCTCCCCTCCCTGGGGCACCTGGCGGCCCTCGGGGCCTTGGCGGGGGACGGGCTCCTCGTCCCTGTGGAGACCAGCGTGAAGGGCGTGGAGGCCCTGGTGGGGGTGATGGAGGCGGCCCAGGAGTACCGGGAGGCCCTGGAGCAGGTGGACCCTAGGGTCCCCCGGTCCTTCGTGCGCCTCTTCATCCCCACCAAGTTTGACGCCAGGACCCTCGGGGACAACCGGGTGCTGGAGAAGATCGCGGGCCTCGAGGACCTCGCCCCCGTGGCCTCCCCCATCGCCTACCGCCCGGGGCCCCACAGGAGGGCCACGGAGCGGGCTGTTCCCCTTCAGCTTGTGGGGGACCGGCAGGCCCGGGAGGAGGTGGAGCGGCTGGCGGAGGAGTTCCTCCAGCGCGTGGTGGCCCAGGACGCCGTGCGGGAAGGGGTCCTGGAGGAGGTGGCGGAATGAGCCGGCTGGACGAGGTTCTGGGAACGGCGATCCTCAAGGGCAAGAAGGCCTTGGGAAAGGAGGCTCCGGAGGTGCTTCGCCTTCCCCTGGACCTCCTCCGGGTGCGGGGGCAGCCGAGGCGGCGCTTTGAAAACCTCGAGGCCCTCGCCGAGAGCATCCGGGAGAAGGGGGTCCTCCAGCCCCTCCTGGTGCGGCGGGTCGGGGAGGCCTACGAGGTGGTGGCCGGGGAGAGGCGCCTCCGGGCGGCGGCGATGGCCGGCCTTAAGGAGGTTCCGGCGCGGGTCCTGGAGCTCTCCGACAAGGAGGCGAGGCTCCTTGCCCTCGTGGAGAACCTCCAGCGGGAGGACCTGAACCCCTACGAGGAGACCCTAGGGGTCCTCGCCCTGCTATCGGAAGACTTGGGGAAGTCGGTGGAGGGGGTGGTGGGGCTCCTCCGCAAGATGAAAAACGCAAAGGAGGGACGAGTTAGGGACAACGTTGTTCCTACTGCTGAGGCCCGGCGGGTGGAAGAGCTCTTCAAGGCCCTCGGCCGGATGTCCTGGGAGTCCTTCGTGCAGCACCGCCTCCCCCTCCTTTTCCTCCCCGAGGACCTGAAGGCGGCCCTGGAGGAGGGGGCGATCCCCTACACCGCCGCCCTGGAGCTCAAGAAGGTGAAGGACGCGTCCTTGCGGAAGGTCCTCCTGGAGGAGGTGAAGGCGGGCCTCTCCCTGCGGGAGCTGAAGGCCCGGGTGCGGGGGGTCTTGCGGAAGGAAAAGGCTCCCAGGCCTTGGCCTAAGGAGGTGGCGGCGAAGCTTGCCCGGCTGGACCTCGAGGCCCTCCCTCCTGAGCGGCGGGCGAGGGTGGAAGAGCTCCTCGCGGAGCTGGAGCGGGTCCTAGGGAAATAACGCCCTTTCGCTGACTTCTCAGGAAGCTTCCTGGGGGCCTGCTTCGCGCAGTCCGAATGCTTTTGGGAGCCGGCGAGGAGATCACTCCTCTTTGGACCCCTCCTCCCCCCGGGAACTACCGGGCCCGGGTCTTCGCCGCGTCGGTGGACCTGACCCAGCTTCGCCGTCCGGGCCAGGCTGCCCAGCTGGACCCCCAGTTCAACATCTCTTCGGCCTGGAGCCAGCAAACCGTCCAGGTGCAGTCGGTTGGCACCTTGAGGGTCGTGCCCGCGCCCGACATCGCGCCCGTCCTTCCTCCCGAGCCGGATGTGGTAGGGGGGGCATCCCAGTAGGGCGAAGGGATCGGGGACCGGCTCTCAGGTCCCATGACCACCCCGGGAAGCCGGGGTGGTTTTCTTTCCGAAGCCTCGTGCCCTGCTTGCCTTTGACGTAGGTAGGCGCGCGTGCGGCTTAGGAGTCCTTACCACAGCCAAACGACCCTTGAGGCTCTAGGCTTTGGTCCTCTCCCAGGTAGGGCCGAAAGGAGAGGGCGGCCTTCCCCGAGGTCCTGGTGATCCACGGGTAGGGCTACCGAAGCGCTTTGATGGGAGGCGCGGCCTCTCGCCCTCGCGGAGAACCTCCAGCGGGAGGACCTGAACCCCTACGAGGAGACCCTAGGGGTCCTCGCCCTGCTATCGGAAGACTTGGGGAGGTCGGTGGAGGGGGTGGTGGGGCTCCTCCGCAAGATGAAAAACGCAAAGGAGGGACGAGTTAGGGACAACGTTGTTCCTACTGCTGAGGCCCGGCGGGTGGAAGAGCTCTTCAAGGCCCTCGGCCGCATGTCCTGGGAGTCCTTCGTGCAGCACCGCCTCCCCGAGGACCTCAAGGGGAGCCTTGGGGGAGTGGAAGGTCCGGGCGGGGGAGTCTAGAAGCGGGGAAAAACTTCTCGTCATGGCCCGGGATTGTTGGGGGGAAGCGCGGAGGCTTCTGGCCTGCCTGGGGGTTGACAACTGCCCAGGTTTTTCTGATTCATTCATACCAGCCGTGAAGCTCTCCGACTAGGCCCGCAAGCAGGGGGTGAGCTACCTCACCGCCTGGCGGTGGTTCAAGTCGGGCAAGTTCCCCGTCCCCGCCCGGCAGCTCCCCTCGGGCACCATCCTGGTGGAGGAACCTCTTCCCGAGGGGCGTACGGTGCGCAAGATATGTTTCGCGTGACCTACGCCCGGGTCTCCTCTGCTGACCAGGAGGAAGACCTGGAGCGCCAGGTGGAGCGCCTGAAGGCCTTCGCCCAGGCCCAGGGATGGGCGGAGTACGAGGTGGTGGCCGAGGTAGGGTCCGCCACAAGGAAGAGGGGAAGGCTTCTCCAGGTTCTGGCCGATCCCGGGGTGAGCCGCATCGTGGCGGAGAAGCGGCACCATCTGAACCAGTTCGGCTTCCCCCTGGTAGAGGCCGCCCTTCGGGCCTCGGGGAGGCGGATCGTGGTCCTGGAGGACGAATGCGGGTAACCCAGGCCTTCCGCTTTGAGCTAGACCCCAACGCCCTCCAGCGCGGGGCCTTGAGCAAGCACATAGGCGCCGCCCTCATCGTGGCCCCGAGGAGCTTCCCCAGCACCCGCCTCTGCTCCCGGTGCGAGGCCTGCGGGTTGGAGGTGGACCGGGACCTGAATGCGGCCGTCAACCTGCAGAAGTACGGGCTAGCCCACTTCAGAGGCTCTACCGGGAGTTCCCCAAGAAGTGACGCCTGTAGAGACCGGCTCTGCGGCGGAACGACCCTTAAGGGTCGGTCTACGAGCCATGGGTCGAGGAAGCAGGAAGTGGCCTGTGGTCGTGACTTCCTCGGGAGGTGAAATAGGCGACTAGGGCCACGGAACGGTTCCTCGGGATATCGGAAGACTTGGTGCGCCTCTGGCGTGAGGAGCTGGGAGCAGGAAGGGTGTAGAGGCCTTACTGCGCTCTAAAGCCCAGGGGCGAGGGCGTCCTTCCCTCGCCCCTGGGCACTGCTTTGCGAAGCTTTAGTACACCTGCTCCCGCTGCCCGTAGCTGAAGACGCTCACGCTCGTCACCCGGTCCTGCCCCGTGGTGGGGAAGAAGGGAGGGGCCAGGCCCTGGAGGAAGCGGCGGTCGTAGGTGAAGGCCCGGCCGTAGCCCGTCCTGTTCCGGCCCGTCGCGGGGTCAAAGGTGCCGAAGGCACCGTAGTAGTACTCGATGATGCCGCCCAGAAGGTAGACGCTCCCCTTCTCCGGAATACTGTTGTAGTCCTCCACGCCCACAACGCCCCTGGAACTCATGAGCGTCCCGTGGATGTGGATGTCCCGGGGGGCCTCGCGGGCGATCCACACGCTCCCCTCTTGGCTGTACACGCCGAGCACGTTCTGGACCCCGAGGTTGTCGCAGACGGCGGGGGTCACGGTGCCGTCGGGTTCCCGGGTGGGCACGCCCGTGCAGGGGGGCTTCTCGTACTTGAGGTCCCCGGTGATGCGGATATCCCCTTGGGCCGCCACGGTGATCTGGGCGAACTCGGCGAGGGCCGGGGGGGCGGTGGCGGGGTCTGTGGCCCGGCTCCTTTCGGGACCGGAGAGGCTTCGGACCTCGCCGTCCGTGTAGATCACCCCGTTAAAGCGCACGGGGGCTCCGTCCCGGAGCACGGGGACGAACAGGCCCCCGTTGTCCTTCTGGTAGAGGAGCCCGTCCAAGCCGTAACGGTAGACTTCGGTGGCGGTTTGGTTGCACTGATTTTTGCAGTAGGTGACTTCAATGTACTGAAGCTTGAGGGCGCCCGGGCCAAGCGGCTCCGAGCAGGCCACTTCGGTCTCCCCGAGGAGGCATTTGCGGTAGAGCTTGAGGGAGCGGATGTCGTCGCTGAAGTAAAGCCCACTTTCTTGGGCGGCGGTCCTCTGGTCCTGGCTGTTCGGGGGCAGGGGGATGAAGCTCGCGTTCCAGTCCACCCCGGCGGTGAACTCGGGGGCGTGGGTGCCGTAGGGGTTCCTGTAGGAGGGCCGGGCGGCGCTCGGCTGCATGTTGCGGTCGCGGACGAACCCCTCTCCGTAGAAATAGGCCCCGGGCACGGTCTGGCCCTGGCAGCTTTGGCTTCCCGGGGAAAGGCACCCCGCGCTCGTCACCTCCCCGCCGAACCACGGGCTCCGGTAGAAGCGGAAGTGGCCGTTGGTGTGCACGGGGCCGTCAAAGAGGGTGCGGTCGGTAAACCAGACCCCGGTCCCGTTGGGAAGGGCGTGCACGTTGGTGAACAGGGCGTACCGGGCGAAGCTGGAGCGTCCGATGGTGAAGCGGTACTCTCCCTGGAGCACGATGTTGCGGCGGGCCTGGCCCAGGGAGGCCTCGGCCACCATGACGAAGGGAAGGGCGTAGGTCTGGCTGACCCCGCTTCCCGTCCCTGTCCGGGGCGCCCCCTCCACGAAGCGCCCCGGGGGGAGGTGGGTCTTTGGGGGAAGGGGTTCGCCGCAGGCGCTCGTAGTGACGTAGACCCGGACCCGCACCTCGGCGGGTAGGCCGTCCGGGGCGAAGTTCTTTCCGCAAAGGAAGCCGTCAAGGTCGGACTGGAATCGGTCCGCCACGTTCGCCAGCGCTTGGGCCACGAGAACAGGGTCCGGCGCCTCGGTCCCGGTGTTGCCGCCGTAGGCCCACCTGTCCGTGGAGCTCGCGGTTTGCTGCACGATCCTTTCCAGCCTTTCCCGGCCCCGGGTGGCGAGGAGGGAGCCTCCGAGGTTGGCGGCCCCTCGGGCGAGCATAAGGGTCTGGACGATGCCCTGGTCCTGAGCGCCGTGGCGGATCTCGCGGATGGTCCGGGTGAAGATCAGGGTCCCGATGCCCGAGACCACAAGGACCGTGGCGAGGGCTAGGACGATGGCGATGCCTTTGTTTCTCATGCGGACACCTCCTTATTCGCATGGGACGATGCGCTTGGCCTGGTACTGGGTGTTGGCGGCAAGCTCCACCTGGGCCGTGTAGGTACGGCTCACCGGGCGTCCACGGGAGGGGAAGCGGGCTTCCAGAACCAGGGAGAGGCGCCTAAGGGTGTAGACCTTTCCGGTGGCCACCTCCGTGACCTGGTACGGGGGGGCCCCCGTGGGGCGGGCGAAGTCGTAGCCCGGCGTGAAGGCACCTCCGGGAGGGTCGGTCACCGTGTCCCCGAAAGCGCCTTCGTAGACGTAGTGGATCTCAAACCGCTCCATGTCAAAGGCCACGGGCACCTCTTTCACCTCTTCCCCGCCGCCCTCCCTGCCCTCCCTGTAGACGAGCCGACGTGTCGTCGGGTCAAAGCGGAAGCCCAACGTGCGCACGCGGAAGAGCAGGGTGTTCGGGGTGTAGTCGATGGTGTTGCCGCATTCGTCGTGGACCACCTCCAAGCCGCCCTCCACGGGTTTGACGTCCGTCACGGGGAGGATCACCCCGTCGCCCAGGTTGTTCACCATGAGGACCTCGTCTCCCGGGGCTATGCCCACGTCCGAAAGGGCTTCCGCCAGGACGACGATCTTCACCTCGGTCGCCCGCTTGAAGCTCTGGTTGTCCCCGCTGTCGTGGGGCAGGACGGGGTACCCTGCCCCTCCTTCGATCAAGGCGAAGGAGACGCTCGCGTTGCCGCTAGGATAAGGCGTGGCGCTTAGCCCCCCGAAGACGGCGCTACGCAGGTCCTGGGTGAACACCTCCACGATCCTCCGGAGCTTGGCCTGGGCGTTGATGGCGGCCTCCAGGTCGGAGCGGCTTTGCATGAACTGGATCACGCCCCCGTAGGCCACGGCCAACAGCGTGGCGAGGATGGCGAGGGCCAGAAGGAGCTCTACAAGGGTAAAGCCTCGGCGCTCGGACACGCTTCACCTCCTCAGTTGATCCCCGGAAGCGGAGGAGCGGCTGGCCCCGCGCCGCCTGGAGGAGCGCTTAGGGTGTAGGCCTCGGTGCACCGCTCCTCGCCCGCTTGGCGCCAGCACACCCGGATCCGGTAGACGTTTACGGCCACGCCGAGCCCCGAAGCCCAGCCGGGGCTGCCCCGGTTGGCGATCTCCGCCTTGTAGAGGGCGGGGTCGGCGAAGCGGACCTCGCGGGGCAGGTCGGGGAAGGCGGCGCCCAGGGATCCGTAGTCGTAGACTTTGGCCGTCCCCGAAGGGGGAAGGAGGGCCGTTTCGCCGCCCACGACTCGTCGGCCCAGGTAGTTCAGGATCTGGACGGCCTGGGTGCGGGAGCCGCTGATGGCGGTCTGGCGGATGCTGGAGAGCAGGACGGCGTTCATGGCGACCAGGACGAGGCTCAGGACGGCGATGGCCACGAGGACCTCTACCAGGGTGAGCCCCAGGGCCTTCTTCACGGCACCACCTCCGTTTCCCCGATCAGGGAGACCGTATAGGTGTAGGTCTTGGACCCCACCGTCGCGGTGAAGCTCAGGGGCTGGAGGAGGTTTCTCCCGTCCTGGTCCGCCACCTTGCCGGGAGGCGTAAACTGGGCGACCACGCCCGGCGTTAGGCTTAGAGAAACCCCCGGGGGGAGGTCCAAGGCGCGGAGAACCGTACCGTCCGTCCGCCTCACCTCGAGGCGTTGCCCCGTGAAGTGGAGGACGAGGTTTTCCCCTCTGCTTGCCGCCTCGGTGGCCGCCTCCCAGAACAAGCCTTGCAGGGAGCGCAAAAAGGCGGCCTGCTCCTGGCTTAGGAGCGTGCGCCGTCCGTTGAAGGCCCCTATGGCGAAGATGACGGCCAGTACGGCGAGGACCACCAGAAGCTCTATCACGCTGAAACCCTTCCGCAAGCTCTCCCTCCCTCCTTACATGGTTGGGGATTTTCGCAGGGGGCGCATCCCCCAAATGGGGGGGCCTGTATAATGCCCCTGCATCAGGAGGAGGTAGTGGAGTGGATCTCGTACGCCTACGGCAAGAACCACTACGAGGCGGACCCGGAGCTTAGGGACCTCCTCCGCCACTTCTGGCCCGGGGCGGGGGATAGGGAGGCGGAGCTCCTCGCCTGGGGCGCCTACATGGGGCGGGAGGTTTACGAGGCCGCCTACCACATTGACCAGGACGCGGGTCCCGAGCTCGTCATGCACGACCTGGACGGGAACCGGGTGGACCGGGTGCGCCTGTCGCCCGTCCAGCGGGAAGTGCTCAAGCGCCTGCGCCCGATCGTCCGCCCGCCCTACGAGGGAGGGAGCTGGCACCACCACTTCGCCCTGGGCTACCTCCTGGCCGACGGCGGGCTCTACTGCATCCTCACCATCACCCACCAGGTGGCCTACCCCATCCACAAGTACGCCCCCGGGCTCGCCTCTTGGAAGGAGCGGGTCCTCTACGGGGAGGCCTTTGGGGCCACCTGGATGACGGAGATCCAGGGGGGAAGCGACCTCGGGGCGAACCGCACCGTGGCCCGCAGGGAAGGGGAGGTCTGGCGCCTTTACGGGGGGGACAAGTACTTCGCCTCGGGGGCGGGGCTTGCCGATGTGGCCCTGGTGACGGCGCGGCCCGAGGGGGCGCCCCCTGGCCCCAAGGGGCTGGCCCTCTTCCTCCTGCCCAGGCTGGACCGCGAGGGGCGCCTGAACTACCGGGTGCGCCGCCTCAAGCGGAAAAGCGGTACCCGGGCCGTGCCCTCGGGGGAGGTGGAGCTGGAGGGGAGCGAGGCCTACCTCATCGGCCGGGCGGAGGAGGGGATCTACTACACCCTGGAGACCCTCACCGTCTCCCGCCTGGCCAACGCCATCGCCGCCATGGGAATTGCCGCCAAGGCCCTCTTGGAGACGCGGCAGCGGGTGCGGCGGCGGCAGAGCTTCGGGAGGTTCCTCGCGGACCATCCCCTGGTGCGCCACGACCTCCTGGACCTCTCCGTGCGCCAGGCGGGGGGGCTGGCCTTGGCCCTGGCGGCGGTGGAGGCCTTTGACCGGGCCTGGCACGAGAGGCCCCCTTACGGCGAGGCCTACCACCTGGCCCGCTTCCTCTCCCACCTGGCGAAGAACCGCACCGCCGAGCACAGCGCCGAGATCACCCGCCTGGCCATGGAGCTCTTCGGGGGGCTGGGCTTCCTGGAGGAGTACGCCGTGGCCCGCTGGCACCGGGAGTCCCTGATCACCCCCATCTGGGAGGGGCCGAGCAACATCCAGGCCCTGGACCTCCTGGAGGCCATGCAGAAGAAGGGGGCCCATAGGCCCTTCCTCGCCTGGCTGGAGGCGCGCCTGAAGGGGCGGAGCGAGGAGGCCGAGGGGGCCTTGGCGGCCGCCCGCAAGACCCTGGACCGCCTCGCCGCCCTCGAGCCCGAGGCCGCCCAGTTCTCGGCCAAGACGGCCCTGAGGCGCCTGGCGGACGCTGCGGCGGTGGCGGGCCTCCTCGAGGCGAGCGCCACCGCCGGGCCCCGCTACCGGGAGCTCGCCGGGCTTTACGCCCGCCGCTTCCTCCTCGGGGAGGACTACCCGCCCGAGGCCCTGGGCGCGCGGGCGTTGTACCTGCCCGAGGGCGGGGCGTGAGGCCGCTTCCCTTCGCCCTCGCCTGGGGCCTCGGCCTCGGCGGGGTCCTCTTCCTGCCGCCCATCCCCGAGGGGTGGGGAATGTCCCGCCTCGAGGCCCTGGCCGCCCTCCCCTGGGTTCTGGCGCGGCGCCTGCCCTGAGGGCCTTGGTAGCTTGGGGATATGGACGGCTTGGCCTGGGAGAGGCTTCGCATCCGGATAGGGGAGAGGGGTGCCCGCGTGGGGCCTCGAGGCCAGGCCGGGTGGGGTACCCTGGGCGGCAAGGAGGGAGGATGAGGCTAAACCTAGGAGGAGCGGAGGTTTTCCTCAGGGCGGAGGGCCTGGAGGAGGCCCCGGGGGGAGTGCGCCTTTGGGGCAGGGAGGTGCGGGTCTTTCCCCCTTTCCCCGCCAAGGGGTTCTTCCGCCACGGCTGGCAGAGCTGGAGCCTCGCCGCCTGGGTGGACCCCGCTCAGGCCCCCACGCCCCTCCTCCCCGAGGCGCGCCGCCCCCAGGCGGATGACCCCTTCCTCCTGGAGGCCGGGGCGTGGTGGGGAAGCGGCGTGGGGGCCCTTAGGGGGCCGGACGGGAGGGCGCTCCTTCTCGGCGCCCTGGACCTTGGGGCCAGGGTCCTGGGCCGGGAGGACCTCCTCCTCGGCCGCTACGCCGGAAAGGGTGGGGCCTGGTTCCTCGCCTACGGCCCGGAGGAGGAGGTCTTCGCCGCCTACGCCCGGCTTCTCCCCAGGCGCCTTTCCGGGAGGCCCCCCAGGGTGTGGTGCTCCTGGTACAGCTTCTACACGAGGATTGGCGAGGACCTCCTTCTTCGGGTTCTGGACGAGGTGGCGGCCTTCTCCTTTGAGGTCTTCCAGATAGACGACGGCTGGCAGCGGGCCCTCGGGGACTGGGAGCCCAACGACCGCTTCCCCCGGGGGATGGCCTTCCTCGCGGAGAGGATCCGGGAACGGGGCTTAAGGGCCGGGCTTTGGTTCGCCCCCTTCCTGGTCACGGCGGACAGCCCCCTCTTCCAAAAGCGGCCCGACTGGGTGCTGAGGGACGGGGAGGGGAGGCCCGTGCGGGCGGGCTTCAACTGGGGCAGGCCCCTCTACGCTCTGGACGCGGGGAACGAGGAGGTGGTGGAGTGGGCCGCGGACCTCGTGCGTAAGGCCCTCGCCTGGGGCTACGACTACCTGAAGCTGGACTTCCTCTACGCCGCCGCCCTTCCCGGGGCCGAGGGGGAGGCCCGCTACCGGAAGGCCATGGCCCGCCTGCGGGAGGCGGCGGGGGAGGCCTACCTCCTCTTCTGCGGGGCCCCCGTCCTCGCCTCCCTGGGCCTCGCCGACGGCCTGCGGGTAGGCCCGGACGTGGCCCCCTACTGGGACAACGAGGAGCGCTCCTTTTGGCTTGCGGACCCCACGGGGCCGGGCCTAAGGAACGCCCTCCGCTCCACCCTCCACCGCCTCTGGCTCATGGAGAACGTCCATGTGGACCCCGATGTGGTCTATTTCCGCACCCGCTTCAACCTGCTTTCCCCCGAGGAGATGCGGCTTCAGGAGGCCTTGGCCCACTTCACCGGCTTCAAGGCCACTTCCGACCCGCCCTCGTGGCTTCTCCCGGAGGAGAAGGGGCGCCTCGAGGCCTTCCTCGCCCGGGAGGTCCCGGTGCGGCGCCTCGGCCCCTACCGCTTTAGGGTAGGGGAGGAGGAGGTGGACTATGCCCCCCTTCTATAAGCGCCTCCACCGGAAGAAGGACGGCCGGGAGCTCTTCCTCTACGGCCTAATGCCCCTCGAGGGCCCCCCTCTCCCCGAAGACGCCGAGCCCTTCCGCCCCGCCCCCCACCTCCGCTACCACCCCTTGCGGGGGGAGTGGGTGGTCTACGCCGCCCACCGCCAGGGGCGCACCTTCCTCCCCCCCAAGGAGCACTGCCCCTTGTGCCCGAGCCGGGAAGGGGGCTTCCCCACGGAGATCCCCTTCCCCTCCTTTCAGGTGGCCGTCTTTGAGAACCGCTTCCCCTCCTTCGTGGAGGAAGCCCCTCCCCCTCCCGAGGGGCTTCCCGTGCCCGCGGGGAGGGCCTTGGGGCGGTGCGAGGTGGTGGTCTACACCCCCGCCCACACGGGAAGCCTCGCCACCCTCACGGAGGAGGAAAGGCTCCTTTTGGCCTGGGCGTGGCGGGACCGGTACGAGGCCCTCTACGCCCTTCCCGGGGTGCGCTTCGTCATGCCCTTTGAGAATAGGGGAGAGGCGGTGGGGGTCACCCTCCACCACCCCCACGGCCAGATCTACGCCTACCCCTTCGTGCCGCCCGTCCTGGAGCGGGAAAGCCAGGCCTTCCGGGAGAGGCCCGTGCTCCTTAGGCTTTTCCCGAGCCTTGGGCCCTACGTGGTGGACGAGGAGGAGGGCTTCCTCGCCTTCGTCCCCCCCTTCGCCCGCTACCCCTTTGAGGTCTGGGTGGCCCCCGTGGAAAGGCACCCCGGTCCCTGGACCTTCTCCGAGGGGGAGATGGCGGCCTTCGCCAGGCTCTTGGGCCGGGTGGTGGCCCGGTACGACGCCCTCTTTGGGGAGCCCTTCCCTTACGTCATGGTCTTCCACGCCGCGCCCTTGGGGGAGGAGGCCACCTTTCACTTCCACGTGGAGTTCTACCCCCCGAGGCGCACCCGGGACAAGCTCAAATTCCTGGCGGGGACGGAGCTCGGGGCGGGGACGTTCGTGGTGGACGCCCTGCCCGAGGAGACCGCGAAGGCCCTTAGGGCGGCGTTGCCGTGACGGCCAAAGCCCAGGCGTGGGGCGTCCTGGGGTGGGGACTTTGCCCTAAGGTACAAACCCGTTCTTCGTGAAACATAGAATGCAAAGGGTGAAAGCGGCTCCGAAGGCGCTCCTCCCGTGGCTCGCGTTGCTCAGCGCCCTGGCGACAGTCGCGGTAAACGCCGCCGCCAACGCCCTTCCCCTGAACGGCCTTAAGACCGGGGAGATCTCCGACCGGTTTGCGGTGTACTTCGTCCCGGCGGGGTACGTCTTTGCGGTGTGGGGCCTGATTTACGTGGGGATCCTGGCGTTCTCCGTTTACCAGCTCCGCCCCGCGGTGAGGGAGGACCCCAGGCTGGCCGGGGTGCGCCCCTGGTTCCTCGCCTCCAACCTGGCCAATGCGGCCTGGGTCTTCCTCTGGCACTACGAGAGGTTTCCCCTCACCCTCGTGGCCATGGGCGCGCTTCTGGCCTCCCTCGTCGCCATCCACCTCCACCTGCGGCGTGGGCTGGGGCCCTCGAGTCCCTGGGAGCGCTGGCTTGTGGACGCGCCCTTCAGCCTCTACCTGGGCTGGATCTCCGTGGCCGCCATCGCGAACGTCGCCGCGGTTCTGGACTCTGCGGGATGGTCCGGCTGGGGGCTTTCCCAGGAGGCGTGGATGGGCGTCGCCCTCGCCCTGGTGGTGGCCCTGGCGTGGCTCCTGGCCCTTCGCGAACGGGAGGGGGTGTTTCTTGCCGTCCTCCTTTGGGCCCTCGTGGGCATCGGCGTGCGCTTCCCCAACAGCGGCTTCGTGACCCTGGCCACCTGGGGCGCGGCGCTTCTTGTGGGCCTCGCCCTCGCCGCCGCCCTTTGGGGCAGGGCGGGGCGGCCCTCCGGGGGGTACCCATGAGCCCAGGGGCGTGGCCCAGGCCCCGCGTTGTGGTGAGCGCCTGCCTGGGGTTCGCCGCGGTGCGCTACTCGGGGGAGCTCATCCCCGACAAGGTGGTGGCGGCCCTAAAGGAGCACGTGGACTTCGTCCCCGTCTGCCCGGAGGTGGAGATCGGCCTCGGGGTGCCGAGGCCCGTGGTGCGCCTGGTGCGGGGGGAGGAGGGCCCGAGGATGGTCCAGCCCAAGACGGGGGAGGACCTCACGGAGAGGATGCGGGCCTTCAGCCAGCGCTTCCTCCAGGGCCTCGGGGAGGTGGAGGGCTTCCTCCTCAAGAACCGCTCCCCCTCCTGCGCCCTGAAGGACGCCAAGCGCTACGCCCACGCCGAGGGGGGCGGGGTGGTGGGGAAAGGCCCCGGGCTTTTCGCCCAGGCGGTGGAGGAGGCCTTCCCCCTCCTTCCCAAGGAGGACGAGGGGAGGCTCACCAACCCTCGCATCCGGGCCCACTTCTTCACCCGCATCTTCGCCCTGGCCCGGCTTCGGCGGGTGGAGGACCTCCCCGGCCTCATGGCCTTCCACGCCCGTTACAAGCTCCTCCTCCTGGCTTATAACCAGAAGGAGGCGAGGGCCCTGGGCCGCCTCCTCGCCGGGGCTAAGGGGAGGCCCTTTCCCGAGGTCCATGGGGCCTACGAGGAGGGGTTTTTGCGGGCCACGGAGAGGCCCTGGCGTCTCGGGGCCATGGCGGACGCCCTCCTCCACGCCTTCGGCCACTTTAAGAAGGCCCTCGCCCCAAGGGAGAAGGCCCACTTCCTGGATCTCCTTGCGGACTTCCGCGAGGAGCGCCTGCCCCTCGAGGCCCCCCTGGCCCTCCTCGCCTCCTGGGCCCGGCGCTTCGCCGAGCCCTACGTGGAGGCCCAGGCCCTCCTGGAGCCGTATCCCCGGGCCCTGATGCACGTCCCCGGGGCCTAGAGGAACCGGGCGAAGGCCCGGCCCAGGGCCTCAGGACGGGTCAAGCCACCTCCGTTTTAGGGCCTCCCGCTGGACCCGGAGGAGGGGCTCGGTGTCCCACCACTCCCGGGCCACGCGGGAGACGTAGCTTCCGAGGTCAAAACCTTCGCGGAGAAAGACGGGCTTCCCCTTCACGGCGAGGAAGGCGAGAAGGGGCGGGGCCCGGTGGAGGAGGACCAGGTCTACCCGTTCCAGCCCCGCTTCCACCAGGGCTCCCAGGACCTCGAGGGTGGGGTCGGGCTCCTCCGGGGAGAGGAGGAGGGCGAGGTCCCAATCGCTGTCCGCTCGCGCCCTTCCCTCGGCGCGGGAGCCGAAGAGGAAGGCGGCCTGGACCTGGGGAAAGCGGGCGAGGACTTCGCGAAGGCTTTCTTCCGGGGCCCTCACGCCTCCAGTCTACACCCGCTCCACCCGCCCCCGGGCTTCCTTCGGGTTCCTCGCCCCGATGGCGAAGAGGGCGGTCCTAAGTTCTTCCAGGTAGTCCCCGATCCAGGCCGCCACCCTTTCCGCCCCCTCCAGGGCGGGCCTGAGGAGGGGGCGGGCCACCGCCAGGAGGTCCGCCCCCAGGGCCAGGGCCTTGGCCCCGTCCGTCCCCGTGTAGACCCCGCCGGAGGCCACGAGGGGGAGGTGGGGCAGGACCTCCCGCACCTCGAGGATGGCCCGCGCCGTGGGGATCCCGATCTCGCAGAGCTCCGGGTGGCGCACCTCCCCGAAGCGCACCCACTCCTCCACCCGGGCCCAGCTCGTCCCCCCGGCCCCGGCCACGTCCACCGCCGCCAAGGGCAGGTCCCGTAGGGCCAGGGCCGCCTCCCGGGAGAGGCCGTGCCCCACCTCCTTCACCATCACGGGGAAGGGGAGGGGGAGGAGTTCGGCGAGCCTCTCCACCAGGCCCCGGAAGTCCGTGTCCCCCCGCTGCACCGCCTCCTGGAGGGGGTTCACGTGGAAGGCGAGGGCGTCCGCCTCCAGCATCTCCACGAGCCGGAGGAGGTCGTCCCGCCCGTAGCGCCTGAGCTGGGCGAGGCCCAGGTTGGCGATGAGGAGCGCCTTTGGGGCCACCTTCCGCACCCGGAAGCTCCTTAGGGCCTCGGGGCGCTCCAGAAGGATCCTGCCCGAGCCCAGCATCATCCCCACCCCTAAGGCCTCCGCGGCCTCCGCCAGGGCCAGGTTGATCCTCTCCCCGTTTTCCTCCCCCCCGGTCATGGCCCCGATGAGGAAGGGGGCCTTCAGGGTCTTCCCCAGGAAGGGGGTGGTGAGGTCCACCTCGCTCAGGGCGAGGCCCGCCAGGGCCTGGTAGCGGAGGCGGAAGCCTTCCAGCCCCGTGGTGGTCTTCTGGTAGGCCACCTCGCCTTCCAGGCAGGCCTCGAGGTGCTTCCGCTTCCTCTCCCGGATGTTCACCCCCGCGCCTCCAGAAGGCCCTTAGGGGCCTTTTCCAGGCCCAGGTCGTGGGCGATGAGCCGGGCCGTGATCTTGGCGGACATCATCACGCTGGGAAGCCCTGCCCCCGGCTGGTAGCTCTGCCCCACCAGGTAGAGCCCCTTCACGTCCTCGGAGCGGTTCTTGGGCCTGAAGGAGGCCGTCTGCCAGAGCACGGGCTCGGGGCCGAAGGCGTTGCCCAGGTGGCTATTCAGGGTCCACTGGAAGTAGTCCGGGGTGATGAAGTGGGTGTAGACCAGACGGTCCATGAGCCCGGGGAGGTACCCCGCCTCGTCCAGGTAACGGAGGGCCTTTTCCAGGTACTCTGGGCCGAGCCTCCCCCAGTCCAGGCCGCTCCCGTTGTGGGGTACAGGGACCAGGGTGTAGGCGGCGTGGTGCCCGGGGGGGGCCAGGGAGGGGTCGGTGAGGGTGGGGAGGTGGAGGTAGTGGGCGAGGTCCTCGGGGAGGACCTTCCGCCAGAAGATGTCCCGGAGAAGCCCCTCGTAGCGGTGGGAGAAGAGGACGTTGTGGTGCCTAAGCCTTTCCCCCTCGTCCCCCCGGGCCCGGAAGCCGAAGTAGGCCACGAAGAGGCTCATGGAGAGCCGGGTGCGCTTGAGGCGCCAGTCGCCGTTCCAGGTGCGGTCCTCGGGGGCGAGGAGCTCGCCGTAGGTGTGGACGTAGTCGGCGTTGGAGACCACGAGGTCGGCCGCGAGCTTCTCCCCGTCCTGGAGGACCACCCCCACGGCGCGCCGCCCCTTGGTGAGGATGCGGCGCACGGGGGCGCCATAGCGGATCTCCCCGCCAAGCTCCTCCAGCTTCCTGACGAGCCCCCGCACCAAGGCCCCCGTCCCCCCCATGGCGAAGTGCACCCCCCAGCGCCGCTCCACGAAGTGGATCATGGCGTAGAGGGCGGGCACCTGGAGGGGGTTCCCTCCGATGAGGAGGGGCTCAAAGGAGAAGATCTGCCGGGTCTTGGGGTTCTTGAAGTAGCGGGAGACCACGCCGAAAAGGGGCCGCACCGCGTCCAGGCGGAGGAGGTCCGGGGTCACCTTGAGGAGGTCCAGGAGGCTTCCGAAGTGGGTGAAGCCGAGTTCCAGAAAGCCCTTCTGGAAGAGGGCCTTGGCGTGGGCCTCAAAGCGGCGGTAGCCCTCGAGGTCCTCCGGGGCGAGGCGAGCCACCTCGCCCTCCAGGTGCTCGGGGTCGTCCTTGTAGTCAAAGTAGGTGCCGTCCGGGAAGTGGAGGCGGTAGAAGGGGTCCAAGGGGATGAGCTTCACGTAGCGCTCCGTGTGCTTAAGCCCTTCCTCCTCGGGGAAGTCGGGGTAGAGCCTGGGGTCGCCTGGGGCGGTGGCGAAGAGGTCCTCCAGGAAGGGGGGGACGGTGATCACCGTGGGCCCCATGTCAAAGGTGAAGCCCTCCGCCCGGTGGACGAAGGCCCGGCCTCCGGGCCCCGGGAGCTTCTCCAGGACCAGGACCTGAAGGCCCATGGCGGCGAGGCGGATGGCCACAGAGAGCCCTCCTACCCCGCTTCCGATGACGATGGCCCGCATGGGGAGGAGTCTACCAGGCCACTCCCCCGCTGAGTTGGGCCTGGCCCACACAGGGATTGCCCCGGAGGAGAAGGTGGGCCTGTGAGGCCGCCTAGGGTTACCCTTCCCAGGGGTTCACGAGGGGCACGGGAACGTGGCGGAAGTCCTCGGTGTTCCGGGTGGCCAGGATCAGGCCGTGCCGCAGGGTCGTGGCCGCCAGCATGGCGTCTAGGGGAGAGAGGGGCTTGCCCTCCCTCATGGCGTTTCCGGTGAGCTCGCCCCAGAGCTCCATCACCTCGGCGTCTAGGGGAAGGATCCGCCCCGAGAAGCTCGCCTTCAGCCCCGAGAGCCATCGGCTGAGGATGGCCCTTCGGGCTTCCGGGGCCCGGGCCACCCCCTGGACCAGTTCGCCCAAGGTGAGGGCGGAGAGGTACGCCTCCCCCACTTTAAGGTGGCGCAGGAAGGCCACCACCTTGGGGTGAGGCCGCCGCTTGACGGCCTCGGAGACCACGTTGGTGTCCAACAGGTACCTCAGAAGTCCACCTCCCGGAAGCCCGTCTTTTGCCTTTGGAAGAGGGCTTCCACCTCCTCATTGGGGAGGGTCTTGGGGGGTCTTAGGGCCTCGAGGACCGAGGCCTCTTCCCCCGTGAGCCGGGCGTAGGTCTCCCAGTCCAGCACCACCACCGCCTTCTTACCCCGCCGGAGGACGAGCTGGGGCTCCCCCTTGAGGGCCCGCTCCACCACCTCGGAAAAGCGGGCTTTGGCCTCTTGGAGTTGCCAGATGGCCTTCACCCCCTCAGGGTACACGGAAAAGACCGGTCTGTCTAGTTTAGAGGCCACGCCCCCTACACCTTCCGCCCCTTCCACCGCCTCCCCGGGAGGAGGGCCAGGAGGTAGACGGGGAGGAGGAGAAGGGGGGCGAGGGGCGTGAGGAGGGCGGGCCAGAGGGGCCCCCCGAGGGCCTTCTGCACCCAAAGCCGCTCTAGGAGGCCCATGAGCCCGAGCTCCCACCGCCCGAAGAACCAGGGCAGGGTGTAGAGGGCGAGGTGGTAGAAGGCGGAGCCCAGGAGGACGGCGGGGTTCTTCAGGTGGACCGCCAGAAAGTTCTTCGCAAAGCCCGCCACCGCCTCCCCATAGCCCCGGTACATCCGCGCCCGGAAAAGCCCCCCGCCCAGGAAGAGGCCGTAGGTCCGCGCCCTTCGGGCCAGGGCCACGTCCTCCAGGACCTCTCCCTTCACCGCCTCGTGCCCCCCGAGGGCGAGGTAGGCCGCCCTGCGGAAGGCCAGCACCTGGCCGTTCGCCACCCGTAGCCCTTCCAGAAGGGGGTGGGGGAGGAAGGAGAGGAGCCCGTTCATCACGAAGGCCACCAGGGCGCCCTCCCTAAGGCCCACCTCCTGCCGGGGGAGGGCGGAGACCATCTCCTTCCCCTCCAGGGCCTCCAGAAGCCCGCCGAGGGCCCCCTCCTCCCAGAGGACGTCGGCGTCGGTGAAGACCAAGACCTCCCCCCGCGCCTCCTGGGCGAGCTGGAAGCAGGCCCAGTTCTTCCCCGTCCAGCCCGGGGGCGGGGGGGCGCCCCGGAGGAGGCGGAAGGCGGGGTGGTTTCCCGCCGCCTCGAGGGCCGCTTGGGCGGTGCCGTCCTCGGAGAGGTCGTCCAGGACGAGGACCTCGAGGGCCCCCTGGCGGAGGAGGGCGGGGAGGGTCCTCTTTAGGTTCTCCGCCTCGTTCCGGGCCGGCACGAGGAGGGAGGCCGTGGGCTTTGGGGGTGTGGGGCGGGGCCTTAAGCGGGGGAAGGCGAGGAGGTTAAAGAGGAGGGCGAGCCACCTCAGGAGGAGGAAGAGGAAGACCCCGAAGAAGAAGTCCCCGCTCATGGCCGGAGCAGCCTCACCAGGGGAAGCACCCTTTCCTCCAGGCTCCGCCTCCCCCGAAGCACCTCCCGGAAGCCCTCCGGCACCTCCCGGGGGTGGGTTTTGGCGAGGAGGGCGTCCAGCGCCTGGAGAAGCCCCCCCAAGGCCCTCCCCAGGTCCCCTCCAGGAGGAAGGGGCCTGCCCACCCAGAGGAAGGCCTCGGGGTGCTCGTATCCCCGGAGGACCACCCTTAGGGCCACGGGGAGGAGGGGGACCCCCGCTTTCCGCGCAAGCCAGTTGGCCCCCTCCCGAAGGGGCCCCAGGGGCCCAGGGTAGCGCATCTCCCCCTCGGGGAAGAGGGCCACCCACTCCCCCCGCCTGAGCCTTCGCAGGGCCTCCCGGACCCTTCCCGCCTCGAGGGCCCCGGCGAGCTTCAGCACGGGGTAGGCCCGAAGGTTCTCCTCGGCCACGAGGAGGCTTAGGGGCCTACGGCAGAGCTTCCCCAGAAGCCACGCCAGGTGGCCGTCAAAGAAGCCGTGGTGGTTCAGGGCGAGGACCAGGGGACCTTCGGGCGCCTCCCCCCGCAGGTAGACTCCCCGGAGGCTTTCCTTGAGGCTCCGGAGGACCAGGGCCTCCACCAGGAGGCGCAGGGCCTTGCCCGTGGGCCTTTCCTTTAGGGTCTCCCAGAGGTCGGCCACGGGGCTATCTTAGGCGCCTCAGGGCCTCGGGGTGCCAGGCGAGGAGGAGGCCCTGGACCACGGCCAGGTTGGTGCAGAGGAAGAAGACCATCTCCTCCAGGGGGAGCCCAAAGGCCCCAAGGCCCAGGGTGTACCGGGGGGAGATCCACCAGATCCCCTCCCGGATGGCCCAGGCGTCGGCGAACCAGAGGTAGAGGGTGGGGAGGCCCGCCCCGAGGAGGAGGGCCCGCCGCCAGCCCCAGAGGAGGTCTCCTCCGAAGGCCCACTGCAGGACGAAGACGGGGGCGAAGTAGGCGAGGGTGAGCCCCAGGTAGAGGTACCGCCCTCCCAGGGCCAGGAGGAGGACCCCCAGGGCGGCCAGAAGAAGCCACATCCCGCCCCCCACCACCCGGGCGAGGCCGCCTGCCCCTGGGGGCGGCGCCCCCGCCACCCGGTGGAGGAAGGCCCCGGTGAGGAGGGGCTGGAGGAGGAAGAAGAGGTACTCCTCCAGGGGCACGTAGCCGAGGCGCAGGAGGACCCTCCCCTCCGGGTAGCCCCAGACCCCCTGCCACACCAGGTAGTTGTCCCAGGGAGTGGTGTAGACGAGGGCGATGAGGGGCATGAGGAGGTAGGCCCAGAGCCTGGGGGGCCGGGGAAAGCCCGTGGCCAGGAGGATGAGCAGGGGTGGGAGGAGGAAGACGAGGTGGAAGGCCAGGTAGGTCACGCCCGCACCCCCTCCCTAGGCCGCGCGGGAAGCCCGCCTTCGGGCCTCAGGGTGACCTGGGCGAGGACCCGGGGGAAGGGGAGGGGGTCTAGGCGGAAGCGGCGGAAGAAGGCCCTGAGGACGATGGGGCCCTCGAGGAGGGCGAAGTCCCGCCCCAGGCAAAGCCTCTGCCCCAGGCCAAAGGGGAAGTAGCGCCCGGAAGGGGTCCCCCTTTCCGCCAGGAAGCGCTCGGGCTGGAAGGCCTCCCCCTCGGGGAAGTAGAGCCTCTGGGTCACGTAGGGGGAGAGGACCAGGGTGGTGCCCTGGGGGAGCCGGTCCTCTCCCAGGAGGAGGGGCCTTTCCAGCCTCCGGGTGAGGATCCAGGCGGGGGGGTAGAGCCTCAGGGCCTCCTGGAAGGCGGCGAGGGCCGCCTCCTCGCTCTCGGCCACCCGCTTCTGCCAGTCCGGGCGGTGGGAGAGGAGGAGAAAGGACCAGGTGAGGGCGCTCGCCACCGTCTCGTGGCCCGCCACCAGGAGGGTCACGGCCTCGCTCAGGGCGCGCTCTCGGGGAAGGTGGGAGAGGGGCGGGTGGACGATGAGGGCCTCCGCCTCGCGGTAGAGGGCCCCCCGGTCCTTACGGAAGCGGGCTTCGGCGGCCAGGTCCAGGAGGGCCAGGGGGCTCCTGGTCTGGGCCATGATCCGGTCCAGGGCCTTAAGGGCGTGCTCCGCGAGGCTTGGGGAGAGGGGCTTCCCGAAGAGGGCCCGCCCGAGGAGGCGCAGGGAGAGGGCGAGCATCTCGTGGTCCAGGTCCCGCTCCTCCCCCCGCCACTCCCCGAAGAAGGCCCAGGCCTCCTCCTCCATGGCCTCCCGGTAGCCGCGGACGCTTTTCGGCAGGAAGGGGTCTTTGAGGGCCTTGCGCGCCTCCTTCCAGCTTTTCCCCCAGTCGGTGAGGAGGCCCCTCCCCGTGAGGCGGGAGAGGGCCCGGTACTGGAAGGTGGCCTTGGTGGTCCCCTCGGCGAGGAGTGCCCCCTCCACCCCCTCGGGGTCAAAGATCAGGGCCAGGGGGAAGCGGGGCAGGGGAAGGAAGAGCCGGGGGTGGGCCCGGCCCCACTCCAGCAGGACGGCGAGGGGATCTTGCTGGAGGTCTTTCAGGTAGGGCCAGGCCTCCCTCAGGGAAAGGCGCTTCATGGGAGCATCTTAACGGCGCACCAGGGGGCGGTACCCTGGGCGGGCCATGGGGAGGCCCAGGAGGAGGAAGAGGGCCGCCAGGGGGTAGCGGAAGAGGGCGATGGCCTCGAGGGCCTTTTCCGGGTCCTTCGCCTGAACATGCCCGCACTCTACCGGGGAAGCCCGCCCCGGGAGTGTACCCCCGCCTACCCTCGGGCGAGATCCCTCGCCAGGCGCAGGTAGCGCCTTCTCGCCTCCTCCAGGTCCACCACGGGGTCCTTGGGGGCGTAGGAGGGGTATTCCGGGGCCCAGCGCTTAAGCCACCTCCCCTCGGGGTCGTGCCTTTCCCCCTGGAGCACCGGGTTGAAGACCCGGAAGTAGGGGGCGGCGTCCACCCCCAGGCCCCCCGCCCACTGCCAGCCCTGGAGGTTCACCGCCCGGTCCCCGTCCAGGAGGAGGTGGCGGAAGGCCTCCTCGCACCTTTTCCAGGGGAGGAGGAGGTGCTTCACCGCGAACTGGGCCGCGTTCATCCGGGCCCGGTTGGAGAGGAAGCCCGTGGCGTGGAGCTCCCGCATGGCGGCGTCCACCAGGGGGACGCCCGTCTTCCCCTCGTACCAAGCTTGGAAGAGGGCCTCGTCCTCCTGCCAGGGGAAGGCCTGGAACCTCGGGTCCAGGGGCCTTTCCGCCATCCAGGGGAAGTGGTAGAGGAGGTGGTAGGAGAAGTCCCGCCAGAGGAGCTCCGCCACCCACTTCCTCGCTCCCTCCCCGCCCCGCCTTTCCGCCTCCCAGGCGGCGAGCCTGGGGGAGAGGACCCCTAGGGCGAAGTAGGGGGAGAGCCTCGAGCCCCCCTCTCCGTCCAGCCGGTCCCGCTCCTCGGCGTAGCGGGGGAGCTTGGCCTCGAGGAAGGCCCGAAGCCCCGCGAGGGCCGCCTCCTCCCCCGGCTCGGGGAGGGGAAGCCCCGGGTCTTCCCGGGGGATTTCCCCCTCCTCTGGCCCCTTGGGCAGGGCCTCGGGAGGGGGAAGGGGCGGGGCGGCCCCCCGGTAGAGGCGGCTAAAGGGGGTGTAAACCCGGTAGGCCCGGGGGAGGTCGGGGGGGAGGAGGTGGGGGGCGGGGAGGAGGTGGAGGGGCACGGGGAGGGCCTCCCGCACCCTCCCGTCCCGGTAGCGGCCGTAAGGGGTGTGGCTCGTGAGGGCGTAGACGGCCTTGGCCTTAAGCCGCCTCGCCGCCTCGGGCACCTTCTCCCAAGGGAGGCCCTCCAGGACCCAAAGGGCCCCGCCCCGGGCCCGGTAGGCCTCCCGCAGGGCCCGGACGTTTTCCAGGAACCAGGCCCGCCGCCTCGGGGTGGTCTTCAGGTTGTTGGGGTCCAGGACCACGAGGCCCACCACCGGCCCCCGGGCCAGGGCCTCCAGGAGGGCCGGGTGGTCGTGGAGGCGGAGGTCGCCCCGGTGCCAGACGAGAAGGGGGCCCATCAGGGGCTTCCCTCCGGCCTTGGGGGAAAGCGGGCGGCGAGGAAGGCCTTGGGGAGGAGGAGGGCCCGTTCCCAGGCCTTGAGGTGGGCCCGCCTTCCCAGGTTGTCGTAGCCCGAAAGCCTGAGCTTGTCCAGGATGCCCCGGTACTGCAAGGCGGCGAGGGCGATGGCCGCCCGACCCACCTTGAGGTGGCCTAGGCCCGCAAGCCCCTCCCGGTAGAGGGCCCGGGCCTTCCCTTCCAGGTGGGCCATGAGGGCCCGGTACTCCGGCGTGATCCGCCCGGCCTCCAGGTCGCTCAGGCGCACCCCGTAGGCCTTCAGGAGCTCCGAGGGCAGGTAGACCCGGTCCCGCCCAAGGTCCTCCCCCACGTCCCGGAGGATGTTGGTGAGCTGCATGGCCTGCCCCAGCTTCACCGCCCGGGCTTCCGCCTCCTTGCCGCCCCCGGCGATGGGGGCCATCATCCGCCCCACGGTGCCCGCCACCTGGTAGCAGTAGCGGAGGAGCTCCGCCTCCGTCCCGAGCCGCACGGGGCCGAGGTCCGTTTGGAAGCCCTCCCGCATGTGGAGGAAGGCCTCAAAGGGAATGTCCCAGCGCTCCAGGGCCCAGGCGAGGCCCTTCTCCCACTCGGCGAGGGGCCTTCCCCGGTAGGCCCGCTCCACCCCCGCCCACCAGGCCTCGAGGGCCTCCGGGCCCCCGCCCTCCCCGTCCACCGCCTCGTCCCCCAGGCGGCAGGCGGCGTAGACCGCCCAGGCGCCCTTGCGGGCCTCCTTGGGGAAGAGGAGGCTTCCCAGGTAGAAGGTGGCGGAGTGGGCGCGGAGGACGCGGAGGAGGGCTTTCCAGTCGGGCTCCATACTTGCGGGCATTCTCATTCTAGGCGGCCTCGGGGACTTTTGCCCCGGCTACACTCCCAGAGATGTACAAAAGCTTGACAAAACCTATACATTGCCCTACCCTAAGGGCATGACCTCCTCCGGGGTGTACACCATCGCCGAGGTGGAAGCCATGACCGGCCTTTCCGCCGAGGTGCTCCGCCAGTGGGAGCGCCGCTACGGCTTCCCCAAGCCCCGGCGTACCCCGGGAGGGCACCGCCTCTACAGCGCGGAAGACGTGGAGGCCCTGAAGACGATCAAGCGCTGGCTGGAGGAGGGGGCCACGCCTAAAGCGGCCATCCGCCGCTACCTGGCCCAGGAGGTGCGCCCCGAGGACCTGGGGACCGGCCTCCTCGAGGCCCTCCTCCGGGGGGACCTCGCCGGGGCCGAGGCCCTCTTCCGCCGGGGGCTCAGGTTTTGGGGCCCGGAGGGCGTCCTGGAGCACCTCCTCCTCCCCGTCCTCCGGGAGGTGGGGGAGGCCTGGCACCGGGGGGAGATCGGGGTGGCGGAGGAGCACCTGGCCTCCACCTTCCTCCGGGCAAGGCTCCAGGAACTTTTGGACCTCGCGGGCTTCCCGCCCGGGCCCCCCGTCCTCGTCACCACCCCTCCCGGGGAGCGGCACGAGATCGGGGCCATGCTCGCCGCCTACCACCTCCGCCGCAAAGGGGTCCCCGCCCTCTACCTCGGCCCCGACACCCCCCTCCCCGACCTCAGGGCCTTGGCCCGGCGGCTCGGGGCGGGGACGGTGGTCCTCTCCGCCGTCCTTTCCGAGCCTTTAAGGGCCCTCCCCGACGGGGCCCTTAAGGACCTCGCCCCCCGGGTCTTCCTCGGGGGGCAGGGGGCGGGGCCGGAGGAGGCCAGGAGGCTCGGCGCCGAGTACATGGAGGACCTGAAGGGCCTCGCCGAGGCCCTTTGGCTCCCTAGGGGGCCGGAAAAGGAGGCGATATGAAGAGGTTTGCCCGGAAGGAAACCATCTACCTCAGGGGGGAGGAGGCCCGCACCCTCTACCGCCTGGAGGAGGGCTTGGTGCGGGTGGTGGAGCTCCTCCCCGACGGCCGCCTCATCACCCTGCGCCACGTTCTTCCCGGGGACTACTTCGGGGAGGAGGCCTTGGAGGGTAAGGCCTACCGCTACACCGCCGAGGCCATGACGGAGGCAGTGGTCCAGGGGCTGGAGCCCAGGGCCATGGACCACGAGGCCCTGCACCGGGTGGCGCGGAACCTCGCCCGGCAGATGCGCCGGGTCCAGGCCTACGAGGCCCACCTGCAGACGGGGGAGCTCCGCGCCCGCATCGCCCGCTACCTCCTCTTCCTGGCGGACACCCCGCTTTCGGCCCGGGACAGGCAGGGCATCTACGTTACCGTCTCCCACGAGGAGATCGCCGACGCCACCGCCTCCATCCGCGAGTCCGTCTCCAAGGTCCTCGCCGACCTCCGCCGGGAGGGGCTCATCGCCACCGCCTACCGCCGGGTCTACCTCCTGGACCTCGCTGCCTTGGAGCGGGAGGCGGGGAGCGCCTTGGAGGCGGCCTGAATGCGGGTCTTCGTCGTCGGCGGAACGGGCTTCGTGGGCCAGGAGGTGGTGCGCCTCCTTTTGGCGCGGGGCCACACCCCCCTGGTCCTCGCCCGCAGGTCCAGGCCCCTCCCCGAGGGAGCGGTCCTCGTGGAGGGGGACATCGCCCGGGAGGTGCCGGACCTCGAGGGGGTGGAGGCGGCCATCTACCTCGCGGGGATCATCCGGGAAAGGGGCCAGACCTTCCGGGCGGTGCACGTGGAGGGGGTGAGGAACCTCCTCCGGGCCATGGAGCGGGCCGGGGTGGGCCGCCTTCTCCACATGTCCGCCCTGGGGGCGAGGCCCGAGGCCCCAAGCCGCTACCACCGGACCAAGGCGGAAGGGGAGGCCCTGGTGCGCCAAAGCGGCCTAAGCCACGCCATCTTCCGCCCGAGCCTCATCTTCGGCCCTGGGGACGAGTTCTTCGGCAGGGTCTTGAGGGGCCTCGTCTGCGCCCCCCTCCCCTTCGTCCCCCTCATCGGGGACGGGGGCTTCCCCTTCCGACCCGTGTACGTGGGGGACGTGGCGGAGGCCTTCGTGGGGGCCTTGGAGCGGGGCCTCGAGGGGACCTACGACCTGGTGGGGCCCAAGGAGTACAGCTTCCGCGAGCTCCTCCAGCTGGTGATGGAGGTCCTGGGGCGGAGGAAACCCTTTCTCTCCCTTCCCCTTTGGCTCATGGACCGCCTCGTCCCCCTCCTTTCCCCCTTGCCCATAAGTCCCCTTACCCTGGACCAGTACCTCATGCTCAAGGAGGGGAACACCGCCCCCTTCCCCGAGGCCCTAAAGGAGCTTCTGCCCGCGCCCCAGGCCCTGGAGGAGGTCTTGCCCCGGTACCTCCGCTGTTAAGGTTTAGCTCTTCGGGGTGAAGAAGCGGGGTTTGCCCATGGAGATTCTTTTGAGAGCGTCTGGTACCTTGAGAAGGAGGGTGCGGCGGCCCGTCTGGTGACGGCCTACCCGTGGAGGGGGCGATGATCCGGGGTCACGGGCGAAGCCCGTATCTTGTCCACGATTTGGTTTGGTGGTTCTGAAGCGGGACAAAGAGGGGTGGGGCCTCGAGGCCGGGGACGTGGGGACCGTGGTCCTGGTCTACCCCCACGGGGGGTACGTGGTGGGGTTCGTGGACCACGAGTTTTCCGCCGCCTTCTCCCGCACCCTCTCCTCGGTGAGGTGGGCGAGGCGCAGGGTGCGGTTGGTGGTGGCCCCCAGGGTGAGGTTCTCGCAGGGGTAGCCCAGGCGGATCACCGCAGAAGCCTCGCCTCCAGGTAGACCTCCACCTCGTCCCGGACCTCGAGGAAGAGGAACCTCGGCCGCTCCAAGCCCCACTGGGAAAAGCGGGTGGTGAAGCTTCCCGAGAAGCGGTAGCCCCCTCCCTCCTCCCTAAGCTCCCCCAGGACCCGTACGGGAAGCCGCTTCCCCGCCATCTCCAGCTCCCCTTCCACGACGAACCCGGGGCCTTCCCGGTAGGCCCTTTGGGGGTAGAGGCAGGCCTCGGGGTAGGCCTCGGCCTTAAGGATCTTCCGCGCCTTCTCGTCCCGCTCGGCGTTGCCCGAGTCCCAGGCCGCCTGCTTTAGGCAGACCTTCCCCGAGGCCTTCTCCCGCCCGTCCCAGAGCACCTCCCCCCGGGCCGTGGGGTTCACCCCCTCCCAGCTTCCCAGGGGGTAGTACCCCCGGTAGCGGGCCACCCCTTCCACGGCGTAGGGGGCCTGGGCCTGGGCGAGGAGGAGAAGGCCCGCCAAGAGGAGGAGGGTTCTCATGGTTTCCCCCTTTCTTCCCGAGGGAGGGGCTTGGCGCCACCGGGGCGGAACCTCCAGCGCTCCCCTAGGGTGGCGAAGTCGCGGAAGCCCAGGAAGAGGATGGGGCGCTCCTTGGCCTCCGCGGAGCCCTCCACGTGGACCACCTCCCCCATAAAGAGGGCGTGGTCCCCGTCCCAGGGCCACTCGGACACGCGCATCTCGTAGACCGCGAGGGCCCCCTCGGGCACCTGGGTGTGGGCGAGGCAACAGGCGGGGCGCAAGGGGACGCCCAGGCGCCGGGCCTTGTCCACCCTTCCCCCCGAGAGGTAGCCCGCCCGCACCACCCAGGCCCGCTCCTCCCAGGGGTAGAAGGCGAGGGCCGCCTCGGAGAGCTCCCGGAGGAGGCTTAGGGTGTGGTTCTTGCGGTCCACGGCGAGGAGGAAGCGGAAGGGCTCTTTGGAGGCGGGCATCCACCAGGCCATGGGCATGAAGTTCCGTCCCACGGCGAGGAGGGCGAGGCGGGTGGGGTAGAAGAAGCTCCGGTACACCCTACACCTCCAGGAGGGCCGGGACAGGCTCCCTGAAAAGCCCCTCCAGAACCTTTCGGGCCGCCTCCTCCGGGGAAAGGGCCCCCTTGGGGGGGCCCCCGAGGGGGGCCCAAAGCCCCGTGGCCACGGCGGGAAGCCGTACCAGGACGAGGTGCACCCCTTCCCGAAGGAGCTCCTTCCGGGCGGCCTCGAGGTAGGCCTCCAGGGCCCCCTTGGCCGCGGCGTAGGCGGCGAAGCCGGGAACCTGGACGTAACGGGGGTAGGCCCCGAAGAAGACCGCCCTCGCCCCCTTTTGGAAGCGGGCGTGCTTGAGGACGAAGGCCGCGGTGAGGAGGTGGGCGGCGAGCATTTCCTCCACGAGGTCCCGGCCCGCCTCCCGCACGGAAGCCCGCCCCGCCTTCCCCACGGCGTGGACCAGGAGGTCCAAGGGCCCCGCCTCCTCCAGGAGGGCCTTGGCCTCCAGCTCGTCGGCGAGGTCCGCGGGAAGCGCCCTGGCCCCAACCTCCCGGGCGAGCTCCGCCAAGGCCCCGGCCCGCCTCCCCGAGAGGAGGAGGTCATGCCCCTTCAGGGCCCGGGCAAAAGCGCCGCCCAGGCCCCCTGTGGCCCCGGTGATGAGGACGCGCATGGCCTTCACGTTAGGGCTTGGGGCGGGCGCCGTTTGTGGGGTAGGGAGAAAAGCGCCGCCCTCACCCCGCCCCGCCCCCTCGTGGTGGAGCTTCGGCTTGGGCTTCGGCCTCGCGGACGATGGCCCGCGCCAGGTCGCTGAAGATGCGCCGGTGGATGGGGTAAAGGGCCCACCAGTAGAGGAAGCCCGTGAGGCCCTTGGGCTCAAAGTAGGCGGTCTGGACGAGAAGGCTTCCCCCTTCCGCCTCCCTGGCCTCCCACTCCAGCCAGGCCCGCCCGGGAAGGCGCATCTCCGCCCGCAGGCGGAGGAGCCTCGGGGGCTCCACCGCCTCCACCCGCCAGAAGTCCACCGCCTCCCCCGGGAGGAGTTCCGTGGGGTGGCGCCTCCCCCGCCTCAGGCCCGGCCCCCCGAGGAGGCGGTCCAGAAACCCCCTCAAGGCCCAGGCCCAGTTCCAGACGAGCCAGCCCCTCTCCCCTCCCAGGGAGGCGAAGCTCCGAAAGAGGGCCTCCGGAGAGGCCTTGGTGTGGAGGGCGCGGACCTCGCGGATGAGGCCCTCCCGGTCCTCGAGGCGAAAGCCCCTGCCGTAAAGCGCCCCGGACCAGCGGGTCTCCACCTCCCCCAGGGCGATCCTCTCCAGGGCGAGCTCCACCGCCTTGCGGTAGGGGATGGGCGAGACCTCGGGGAAAAGGGCCCTGGCCCGGGCGGTGTCCGCCACCAGGGGGTGGAGGATCCCCTCCACCAGGGGCAGGGCGAGCCGGTTGGGGATGGGGGTGACGAGGCCCACCCAGAGGGCGGCGAGCCTCGGGGCGAGGACGGGGACGGGGAGGATGACCCGCTTGAGCCCCCGCACCTCGGCGTAGGTCTCCATCATGGCCTTGAAGGAGAGGGGTTCCGCCCCGATCTCCACCACGCCGGAAGGCCCCCTCTCCAGGGCCAGGACCAGGTAGGCCAGCACGTCCCGGACGGCGATGGGAGAGACGGGGTTCAGGACCCAGCGGGGGGCCACCATGACGGGCAGGCGTTCCGTGAGGTAGCGGACCATCTCAAAGCTGGCGGACCCCGAGCCGATCACGGGCCCCGCCCGGAACTCCGTGGCGGGGAGGTTCGCCCTCAGGATCTCCCCCACCTGGGCCCGGCTCCTCAGGTGGGGGGAGGGCTTGCCCTCCTTGGGCAGGAGGCCCCCCAGGTAGACCACGTGCCCCAACCCCGCCTCCCGGCCCACCCGGGCGAAGGCCTCCGCCTGGCGGCGCTCCGCCTCCTGGAAGGCCTTCTCCGAGAGCATGGCGTGGACCAGGTAGTAGGCGGCCTCCGCCCCCTCCAGGGCCCGCCTGAGGGCCTCCTCGTCCTCCAGGCTTCCCCGCACCACCTCCACCCGCCCCGCCCAGGGGCGCCCCGCGAGGCGGGTCTCGTCCCGCACCAGGACCCGCACCTGGTGCCCTCGCTCCAGGAGGCGGGGAACCAGCCTCCCCCCCACGTACCCCGTGGCCCCCGTGACCAGGACGCGCACGCCCCAAGCATACCCGCCCCCTCCTCGGGAAAGGGTGGCGGGGACCATGGTCCAGACCCAGGTCTTTCCCGGACGCCGGGGCTACCCTAGGCCCCGTGCGGGCTTTGGTGGTGGGGGCGGGCATCGGCGGGCTGGTGGCGGCCAGGGCCCTGAGGCGGGCTGGGCTCGAGGTCTTGGTCCTCGAGGCCCACACCTACCCGGGGGGCCTCGCCGGAACCTTTATCCACAGGGGTTACCGCTTTGACGCCGGGGCCACCCTGCTTTCCGGCCTCGCCCCCGGAGGCCCCATGGCCCTGATCGCGGAGGCCCTGGAGGTGCGCTTCCCCGTGGAGCCGTTCCCTGAGGGCTTCCCCCTCATGGCGGTCCACCTGCCCCGGGGGGAGGTGGTGCGCCCCGTGGGGCGGGAGGCGGAGCGGGAGGCCCAGCGGGACTTCTTCGGGCCCCGGGTCCTCCCCTTCTGGCGCTGGCAGGAGGAGAGGGCAAAGGCCCTCCTCCGCCTCGCCCCCCGCCTCCCCTGGCCCCCCGAGAGGGGGGAGCTTCTCCGCCTCCTCGCCCTCCTCCCCGAGCTTTTTCCCCTCCTCCCTGACCTCTTCTTGAAGGCGGCCCACCGGGCCCCCCAGGACCCCCACTTCCTCCGCTTCCTGGACGCCCAGCTCCTCATCGCAAGCCAGGCGGAGGCGAAGCGCACCTACGCCCTCTACGCCGCCCTGGCCCTGGACCTCCCCCACATGGGCCCGGCCCTGGTGCCGGGGGGCGTGGGGCGGGTGGCGGAGGCCCTGGCGGAAGGCCTCCCCGTGCGCTACAAGGCCCGGGCGGAGAGGCTCCTCCTAGGGGAGGGGCGGGCCTTGGCCGTGGAGGTGGCCTACGGGGGAAGAAGGCGGGGGGAGAGGGAGGTGGTGGAGGCCGACCTCTTCGTCCTGGACGTCCCCTTGGCCCCCCTTCTCGGCCTTCCCCTAAAGGTCCCCGAGGACGCCTGGGGGGCCTTCGTGGTCCACGGGGTCCTGCCCTTCAGGGCCCCTCCCCCCTACTTCCGGCAAAACGCCAGGGAAAAGCCCTTCGCCTTCCTCTCCTTGCGCCCCGAGGGGGAAAAGACGGCCTTCGCCCTAAGCCTCCACACCCCCCTCGCCCTCTGGGAGGGCCTTTCCCCGGAGGAGTACGGGAGGCTCAAGGCCCGCTGGGGGGAGATGGCCCTGAGCCTGGGGGAGGCCCTCCTCCCCGGGCTGAGGGAGGCGGAGCTCCTCCTCTTCGGCACCCCCAGGACCTACGCCCGCTTCGCCGGGCGGGCCTGGGTGGGGGGGTTCCCCCAGACCCACCCCTTCCGCTTCCCCCGGGTGCGGCCCTTCCCCAACGTCTTCCGGGTGGGGGAAGGGGTCTTCCCTGGGCAGAGCGTCCCCGCCGCGGCCCTCTCCGGCCTCAGGGCGGCCCGCCTGGCCCTAGAAGCCCTAGGTCTTGCAGGTAGCGGAGGAGAAGCCCGGCCGTCCTTCCCTCCCTTTCCGTGAGGAGGTCCAGGTGGGTGAGGCCGGGGAGGACCTGGGCACGGGCCTCCGTCCCCGGGAAGAGCTCTCCCAGACGGAAGTCCTCCGCCCTCGGGTAGAGGCCCCGCCCGGCCCCCAGGGCGAGCACGGGGTAGGGCAGGGCCCGGGGCTTGAGGCCCCGGAGGACGTAGGGGTACCCCCCCACCTCCAGGAGGAGCCGGTAGGGGAAGTACCACTCGGAAAAGCCCGTCTCGGGGAGGGCGAAGGCCCTTAAAAAGGCCCTCGGGTCCGTGGCCTCCCCCGTGTCCCGCCAGGCGATGGGGCCCGCCCTTGGCCCCCGCACCGTGCGCACGAGCCGCCCCTGGAGGAGGCCGAGGAGGCTAAAGCCCTCCCTGGCCCAGGCCCGCCCCGCGCTCACGCTGAAGACGGGGAAGAGGCTGTAGTCGTCGTCCACCCGGAGGAGGGCCAGGGCCTCCCGGGTGGCCCGGTAGGGCCCGAAGGGGAGGTCCTCCTCGGGCCTTTTCGCCGCGAGGAAGGCCTCCGCCTCGGCCAGGGCGAGCGCCTTGGGCCCGAGGCCCAGAAGCTCCACGGCCGGGCTCCCCTCCCCCCGGAGGAAGGCCCGGTAGCCCACAAGCCGCCCGAAGGGGAGGTCCGCCCCCTCATAAAAGGCCTCCTCCGCAAGGGGCACCACCCCGGGGGCCCCGTCCAGGAGGACGAGCCCGGAGAGCTTCTCCCCGTGGAGGAGGGCGTAGAGCCCCGCAAGGGCCGCCCCCAGGGAGTGGCCCGCGAGGACCACGGGGGCCCGGGCCCTTGCCGCCTCCACCGCCAGGTCCAGGTCCTTAAGGTGCACCTCCAGGCCCCAGGCCCTTAGAGGGGTGAGGTCGGGGAGGGCGAGGGCACGGTAGTAGGCCACGGGGTCCTCCCGGAGGAAGCCCCGGCGGTCCTCCAGACCGTTCGCCCGCCTCTCCCAGGCCCAGACCTCGAGGCCCGGGGCCATGGCCCTCAGGCGCTCGGCCAGGAGGGCGAAGTTGGTGCTCCCCCCAAGAAGCCCCGGCACCAGGAGGAGGAGGGCCTTAGGCCTCGGGGCGGGGTA
Source organism: Thermus thermophilus HB8 (assembly GCF_000091545.1). Lineage (GTDB taxonomy): Bacteria > Deinococcota > Deinococci > Deinococcales > Thermaceae > Thermus > Thermus thermophilus. The sequence continues at coordinate 81,247 of NC_006462.1, read as the reverse complement.
GACGAGGGCGTAGCTCCTGTCCAGGTCCGGCCTCCCCGTATCCGCCCCGGGGAGGGCCCGGTACTCCTGGCCGAGGGCCGGGAGGAGGGCGAGGGAAAGGGCCAAAAGCCGCTTCACGCCCCTCACCCTACCTCGGCGAGGAGGAGGCCGAGCCGGCCCAGCCTCCGGACCTCGGCCCGGAAGCCCGCCCCTTCCAGGAGGCGGAGGAGGGCCTCCGGGGTGGGACGGAAGAGCCCAAGGGAGGCCCCGGGGCCCAGGAGGAGGAGGCCGAAGAGCCGCCCCCCGGGCCGGAGGACGCGCCTGGCCTCCCTCGCGGCCCCTTCGGGGTCCAGGAACTCGTTCCAGGTGGGCCCGATGGCCACGCCCGAGAAGGCCCCCTCCCGGAAGGGGAGCCTCTCCCCGTGGGCGAGGAGGTAGGCCCCGGGGCGGCGCCTTTGGGCCACCTTGAGGAAGGCGGGGGAGGGGTCCACCCCCACCATCCCCTCCCCCAGGGCCTCCCGGTAGACCCCGGTCCCCGTGCCCACGTCCAAAAAGGGCCCTCCCGTGGGGAGGAGCCACTCCCGGAGGAGGGCGAGCTCCCCGGCGAGGTCCAGCCGCCCCCCGGAGAGGAGGCCCGTGGAATGGGCGCGCCAGAGGTCGTAGAGGGCGGCCACGGGAGGGAGGCGGTTCGCCAGGGCCAGGTGGGGCCTCTCCCGGAAGGCCCGGAGGTCCAGAAAGCCCCCCTTCCGGGGGAAAACCCGGCCGCACCCAGGGCACCCCTCCCCGAGGAGGGGCCCCCGGCAGAAGGGGCAGGCGAGGAGGGGAAGGAGCCAAGAAGGAGCCCCCTCCCCGGGAGGCCCCGGGAAGGGGGGCTTAGGGGCCTCAGCGGTTCCCACCGAGGACGGTGGCGTCCACCACGGGGACCACGGTCAGGGTGCCTTCCTTGAGGCTACCCACGGCGAAGACCGTGTAGACCTTCCCGGGCTCTAGCTCAACCCCAGGGAGGTCCAGGGCCACGGTGGCGGTGCCCGCCGCCCGGACCTCGAGGTCGTAGGTCCCGGCGGGCACGGACGCGTAGGCGCTCGCCCGGGGGAAGGGAAGGCCCGCGAAGAGCACGGGGCCGCCCTTCACCGCCACGTCCACCGCCGGGGCGTCGGGGGAGGCGTGGACCACCCGGATCCGGGCGAAGCCCGCCCGGGGGAAGAAGCCCGAAAGGAGGTCCGTGTACACCTGGGGCCGGATCTGGGCCAGGAAGCCCGTGGCGGCCACGGTGTAGTAGACCCCCACCTTGAGGTCCAGCTCGGCGTCTATGACCACGGGGGCGTCCTGACCCGCGGGCACCACCTGGACCCGGACCTTGGCGGCGGGAAGGGGGATGTAGGGGGTCACCTCCTTGAAGGCCAGGCCCGTGATGGCCCGCTGCCCGTTCACCAGGACGTCCACCGCCGGGGCGTCGGGGGAGAGGTGGGCCACCCGCACCATGGCGCCTTGGCCCAGGGCCAGGCCGGCCAGGGCCGCCAGAACCAGAACAAAAAGGCCTCGTTTCATCTTTTCACCTCCACGGGAAAAGCCTAGAGGGAGGCCTGCCCGTCAAAATGGGCGCAGGCCACATAAACCTCCCGCCAAGGTAGCCTGGACCACACCCAGGGTGAGGGGGAGCACATTCTCGGGGGACCTTCGGCCCTAGCATCCTCCCAAAGGAGGTAAGGGCATGGACCGCAGGCGTTTTCTCACCGGTGCGGGGCTTTTTTTGGCGGCGGGAGGCCTTCCCTTGGGCCGGGCCCAGGGGCGCGCGCCCAAGGGGGTGAACGGGGGCGGCTTTTACCGCTTCCGGGTAGGGGGGATCCAGGCGGTGGTCCTCTCCGACGGCCAGTCCCCTCCAGGCCCCCTCCTCCCCAACTGGGGGGCGAACCCGGAGCTCCAGGAGGCCTTCCGCAGGACGCTCGTGGAGCACTTCCTGGACCCGGAGGCCACCCGCAACAACTTCAACCCGGTGCTCCTGGACCTGGGGGAGGCCAGGCTCCTCGTGGACACGGGGAGGGGTGCGGGAAGTGGGGGGCGGCTCCTCGCCCACCTGGAGCTTGCCGGCTACCTTCCCGAGGACATCACCCACGTCTTCCTCACCCACGGCCACCCCGACCACATCGGGGGTCTGGTGGACGGGGAGGGGCGGCCCGTCTTCGCCAAGGCGGAGCACCTCATGGGCCGGGTGGACCTGGAGTTCTGGCTTCAAAACCCCTCGCCCGCGGTGCAAAGGGCCCTCGTGCCCCTAAAGGAGCGCATCCGGCCCGTGGAGGACGGGGAGGAGATCCTCCCGGGGGTGCGGGCGGTGGCCTCCTTCGGCCACACCCCGGGGCACATGAGCCTCGAGGCCATCTCCGAGGGAAAGAGGCTCTTCATTTTTGGGGATGCGGCGGGCCACTACCTCCTCTCCCTCCGCTTCCCCCAGGCCTACCTGGCCTTTGACATGGACAAGGCGCAGGTGGTGCGGACCCGGGCCCGCCTCTTCCAGAAGGTCTCGGAGGAGCGGAGCCTGATCACCGCCTACCACTTCCCCTGGCCCGCCGTCGGGTACATCCGGCGGGAAGGGGAGGGCTACGCCTTCGTCCCGGCCTTCTTTGAGTTTTAGGGCCCGCCCCTCTGGCGGGGCACTTAGGTCTGGGCCCGCGCGATCCGCTCCCGGTACCAGAGGGCGCTCCTTTTGGGGATGCGCCTCTGGCTGGGGAAGTCCACGTAGTAGAGGCCGAAGCGCCGGGTGTAGCCGAAGGCCCACTCAAAGTTGTCCATGAGGCTCCAGACGAAGTAGCCCCGGAGGTCCACCCCTTCTTCCCGGGCCCGGAGGGCGGCCTCCACGTGGGCCTCGAGGTAGGCCACCCGCTCGGGGTCCTCCACCACGGCCTCTCCCGTCCAGAGATCGGGGTAGGCGGCCCCGTTTTCCGTGACGTAAAGGGGCCAGGGCACCTCCCGGCCGAGGCGCTTCAAGAGGTGGTAAAGCCCCTCGGGGTAGACCTCCCACCCCATGGCCGTGGCCGGCCCTTCCGGGGGAAGGTAGCGCACGGGCAAGGTCCCCGTCCCCGGGGCCACGCGGACGGGGGCGTAGTAGTTCACCCCCAGGAAGTCCAGGGGCCTTGCCACGAGCTCCAGGTCGCGGGAGAGGATGGGGACGGGCGGGGGGTCTCGGAAGGGGCTTTCGGGATACCCCTTGCCCAGGATGGGGTCCAGGAAGAAGCGGTTGTGGTAGCGGTCGGCCACGTCCACCGCCTCGGGGTCCTCGCCGTAGGCCGGGGCGAAGTTGAGGACGATCCCCACCCGCCTCGCCCCCGCGGCCCTCAAGGCCTCCACGGCGAGGCCGTGGCCCAGGAGGAGGTGGTGGGCGGCGCGGAGGGCCGCTTCCAGGTTCCTGAGGCCGGGGGCGTGTTCCCCCGTCCAGTGCCCGAGGAAGGCCGAGCACCAGGGCTCGTTCAGGGTGGCGAAGAAGGGCACCCGGTCGGCGAGGGCCCGGGCCACCGCCTCGGCGTACTCGGCGAAGGCGAAGGCGGTCTCCCGGCTCCGCCAGCCTCCCCGCTCCTCCAGGGCCAAAGGCAGGTCCCAGTGGTAGAGGGTGAGAAAGGGCGTGATCCCGGAAGCGAGAAGCCGGTCCACCAGGCGGTCGTAGAAGGCGAGGCCCTTGGGGTTGATCCGCCCCCGGCCCTCGGGGAGGATCCGGGGCCAGGCCACGGAGAAGCGGTAGGCCCGCACCCCGAGGGATTGCATCAGGGCGATGTCCTCCTCGTAGCGGCGGTAGTGGTCGCAGGCGGGCTCCCCTGTGCTCCCGTCCCGGATGGCCCCGGGGCGCTGGGCGAAGGCGTCCCAGATGGAAGGCCCCCGGCCGTCCTCCTGGGTGGCCCCCTCAATCTGGTAGGCGCTGGTGGCCACTCCCCAAAGGAATTTTTCGGCGTTCTCGGTCATAGGCGTTTCTCCTCCAAGAACCTAGCCCTTCACCGCCCCGGCGGTGAGGCCCTGGATGAGCTGGCGCTGCACGAAGAAGAAGAGGACGAGGACGGGCAGCGTGGCCACCGTGGCGGCGGCCATGACCAGATCGTAGCGGTTCTGGTAGTTGCCCACGAAGTTGCGGATGCCCACGGGAACGGTGGCCGTGGCCTCGGTGGTGAGGACCTGGGCGAAGAGGAGCTCGTCCCAGGCGGTGAGGAAGATGTAGACGGCCGTGGCCGCGAGGCCCGGGAGGGCCAGGGGCAGGATCACCCGGTGGAAGGCCTGGAAGGGCGTGGCCCCGTCCACCATGGCCGCCTCCTCCAGCTCCTTGGGAATGGAGGCGAAGAAGCCCCTGAGGATCCAGATGCTCAGAGGGACGAAGAAGGCGGTGTAGGTGAAGACGAGCCCCCCGTAGCTGCCCACGAGGCGCACCTCGAGGCCCAAAGCGGAGCGGACCCAGTTCTGCACGTAGATGTACATGATGTAGATGGGGATCAGGAAGAGGATCCCGGGGATCACCTGGGTCACGAGGACGCTTCCCCCGAAAAGCTCCGCTCCGGGGAAGCGGAACCGGGCAAGGGCGTACCCGGCGAAGGTGGCCACGGCCAGGGCGAAGACCGTGGTCAGGGAGCAGACGAGGAAGGAGTTTTTCAGGTAGTGGAAGAAGGGCAGGACGCGCCAGATGTCCAGGTAGTTGCCCCACTGGGGCGTCTTGGGGAAGAGGCTTCCCGTGGCCGCCTCCAGCTGGGTCATGAGGGAGGTGTTCACCATCCAAAAGATGGGGAAAAGGTGGAACACGAGCACGAGGACGAGGAGAAGGCCCGCGCCCCACTTGAGCCATCGTTCCTCACGCATCGTTCACCTCGCGCGCAGATCCTCCCGGAAGACCCGGTACCAGAAGAGGATGAGCCCGAGGGAGAGGAGCATGTAGAGGGTGCTCGCCGCCGCCCCCAGGCCGAAGTTCCACAGGCCGAAGGTGTTGCGGAAGAGGTTGGTCATGAGGAGGTCCCCCCACTCCCCGGGGTAGCCCGCCCCGTGGCCGAACATCATGTAGACGATGTTGAAGCTGTACATCGTCCCCAGGAGCCCGTAGAGGAGGAGGACCGCCGTCACCGGGCGGAGCATGGGCCAGGTCACGAAGCGGAAGCGCTGCCAGGGCGTGGCCCCGTCCACCTTGGCCGCCTCGTAGAGCTCCTGGGGGACGGTCTGCAAGGCGGCGAGGTAGGTGACCATGACGAAGGGCCAGCTCCGCCACACCGTGGGCACCACGATGGCCACGAAGGGGTCGTGTAAGGATTTATGTGTAAGGATCCGTGTTTAATAGGGGGGCACACCTTAGCACGAGGAGGTGCCCCGTGGACCAGGATACCTTGCGGATCTTGCTGAGGGAAGCGGTGCGGGAGACAGTAGCCGAGGTTCTGCAGACGGTTCTGGAGCTGGACCGGACAGCCTTCTTGCAGGTGCACGGAGGCCGCAGGAACGGCTACTACCCCCGCAAGCTGGAGACCACCTTCGGCCAGGTGGACCTGAAGGTCCCTAGGGATCGGGAATCTCGGTATTACCCGGCTTTCCTTAAGCCCTACGCCCGCCGCCTGGTGGACGTGGGGGAAGTAGCTGTGGCCTTGTACGCCGCCGGGGTCAGTCAGCGCAAGGCGGCCGAGATACTGAGCCTGCTCCTGGGCCACCGCTACTCCCACGAGACCCTGAGCGCCCTGACGGACGAGGTCCTGGAGGCGGCAGGAGCCTTCCGCACCCGGCCTTTGCCCGAGGAGATGGCCTTCGTCTACCTGGACGGGCTTTCCCTAAAGGTCTTCAGGGAAGGAGAAGGGATCGTACGGGAAAGCGTGTATGTGGCCCTGGGCATCGCCCCTAATGGGGAGAGGCGGGTCCTGGGGTTCTGGCTTTTGCCCACGGAGAGCGCCCTGGGATGGGAGGGGGTCCTGGGGGAGCTTTGGCAGCGGGGCCTGCGGCGGGTGTTGCTCTTTGTCACCGACGGGCTGCCCGGGCTTCCTGAAGCGATCCGCAGGGTCTACCCTCAGGCGGAATGGCAGCGGTGCGTGGTGCACGGGGTGCGGTGGAGCCTGTCCCAGGTGCGCTCCCGGGACCGGGCCCTGCTGGCGGAGGACCTGAGGCGGGTGTACGGGGCGGAGAGCCGGGAAGAAGCTCTTGGGGCCTTGGAGGAGGTGAAGGCCGCCTGGGGTTCGCGGTACCCGGGGGTGGTGGGGCTTTGGGTACAGGATTCGGGGGCCTTCCTGCGCTTCTACGGGTACCCCAAGGTGCTTTGGCCGTACCTGCGGAGCACCAACCTGATGGAGCGGTTTATCCGGGAGCTACGGCGGGGGACGAAGGTGCGGGACCACAAGTTTCCTAAGGAAGAGGCGGTGTACAAGCTTCTTTACCTGGAGTCGGAGAGGCAGGAAGGGAGGTGGGCAGAACGGAAACTAAAGGGGTTCTCGGAGGTGAAGGAGGTACTGGAGAAGATGCTTCAGGAGCGGTATGCCCCCCGTACACAGACTCTTACACATAACTCTTGACACGACCCACGAAGGTGAGGGGGCCGATGAGCCAGTGGGGCTTTTGCGGGAGGAGGCCGAGGACGTCCACGAGGAGGTGGTTGATGACCCCCTCCTTGAGCCACATGAACCCCCAAAGGAGCCCCACCACGTAGCTCGGCACCACCCAGGGGAGGAGGATGAGGCTCCGCCAAAGCCCCCGGAGGAAGAGGGGCCGGTTCAGGAGGTGGGCCACCAAAAGCCCAAGGGAGAGGTTCAAGGCGTTCACCACCAGGGTGTAGAGGAGGGTGGTGCGCACGGCGTAGAGAAACCCGGCGCGGAAGGTGGACTCGGGGTTCAGGAGGATCTCCCGGTAGTTCTCCAGCCCCACGAAGGGGGCCTGGAGGTAGAGCCTCAGGGTCTGGAGCCTGAGGTCCAGGAACCCCATGTAGATGCCCTGGACCATGGGGCCATAGTGGACGAGGAGCATCCCCAGGAAAGCGGGGGCGATGAAGAGGTAGGCGAGGCCGTATCTACGCCAGAAGGTCCTCATGGGGAAGAAAAAGGGGGGCCTCGAGGCCCCCCTACGCCTCACCTCAGGGCCTGGTTGATGGCCGCGGAGGCCTTGTCCATGAGGTCCTTCAGGGCCTCACGGGTGAGCCTGCCCTGGGCCACCAGGTCCCAAGCCATGCCGAGGTGCTGCACCGCCAGGTTCTCCACCCCGCCCCAGCCCGCCAAGGAGGGGTAGGTGCGGCCGAACTGAGCGGCCTGGATGAAGGTGCGGAGCAGGGGGTTCTGCTGGAAGCTGGGATCGCTCCAGGCGGAGCGCAGGGCGGGGAGCATCCCCGTCATCTGGGCGTAGCGGACCTGGGCCTCGGGGCCTCCCAGATACTTGAGGAGCTCCTTGGCCAGGGGCTTGTTCTTGGAGAAGTTGAAGAGGGCGAGGTTGGAGCCCCCGAAGAAGGTGTACCGCCCCTTGGGCCCGGCGGGGTACGGGGCCACCCCGAGGTTCTTGGCGGCGGTGCGCTCGGCGAAGCCGCCCTTGGCCTCGGGGACCTGGGCCCGCTGGATCATCCAGGGGCCGCTGGCGAAGACGGCGCACTTCCCGGCCTGGAAGTCGGCCTCAATCTGGGCGGTGTTCTTCTCCAGGCTCTCCGCCGGAACGTAGCCCTTCTGGGCCAGGGAGAGGAAGAAGTAAAGCCCTTCCAGGCTCTCCGGGCTGTTGAGGGCGCTCTGCCAGCGCCCGCCCGCCTGGCGGACGATCTCCCCGCCTGCGCCCCAGATCCACGGGGCGGCGTTGTGGAGCACGTCCCAGGAGTTCTTTCCCGGGGTGCAGAGGGGGGCCAGGGGGGCCTTGGTCTCGGGGTCGCGGAAGCTCGAGGCCTTGAGCCTGGCCAGGCCGGCCTCAAAGCCCTGCCAGCTGGCGAACATCTCCGCCGGGTTGACCCCCGCGGCCTTGAGGGCGTCGGTGCGGTAGTAGAAGGCCCGAAGCTCCGAGAACCAGGGCACGGCGGTGGCCTGGCGGGCGCCCTCCAAGCGGGTGGTGCGCCAGACGGCGGGAAGGTAGGCCTTCTCCCCGCCCAAAGCCTCCAGCACGTCGTCCACCGGCTCCAGGACGCCCATGGCGCTGATCGCCCCCACCCAGGTGGTGCCGAGCTGGGTGAGGTCCGGCCCCACGCCGCTCGTGGCGGCGGTGGTGATCTTGGTCCAGGCCACGCCCCAGTCCAGGACGGTGACCTTCACCTCCACGCCGTGGGCCTTCTCAAAGGGGGCCACCAGGGCCTTGAAGTCCTCGGCGGGCTGGGGGCTGTTGGGCATGATCCAGACCTCGAGGGTCTTCTGGGCGAAGGCCAGGGAGGCCAGGACGAGAAGGCTTGAAAGCGCTTTCTTAATCATGGGAACCTCCTTTCGCGTCCACCACCCCTTTTCGGGGTGGGCCGAGGGCCTAGGGCCTAAGGGCCGCCGTTTCCTTCAGGCTCTCACCTCCCTTACCGAGGCCCTTTCCACCAGCCGGAGCTCCAGGCGGGGCAGGGTGGGCACCTCCCCCGCGAGGACCGCCCGGAGCGCGCGGCCCAGGGCGATGCCGATGTCTTGGATGGGCTGGCGCACGGTGGTGAGCGGGGGGATCTGGTAGGCGCTAAGGGCGATGTCGTCAAACCCCACGAGGGAGACGTCCTCGGGCACGCGAAGCCCTTGCTCGTAGAGGTAAAGCCGGGCGCCGAAGGCCGTCTGGTCGTTGGCGGCGAAAATGGCGGTGGTGTCGGGGTAGCGGCGGAAGGCCTCGGCCGCCGCGCGGTAGCCGCCCTCCTCCTCCAGGTCGCCGTAGACCACCCGGGCCTCGAGGCCCGCCTCCCGCATGGCCTTGCGGTACCCGAGAAGCCTGTCCCGGACGTCCATTCCCCCGCGGTGGCTGGAGATGTGGACGATGCGGGTGTGCCCCCGGTCAATGAGGTAGCGCGTGGCCTCGTAGGCTGCCTGCTGGTTGTCCAGGCAGAGGGACCAGGCCTTCGGCCCCTCTACCCGCTGGCCGAAGGCGAGGACGGGGATGCCCAACTCCCCCAAGGCCTCCCCGTCCAGGGCGGTGCCGAGGAGGACGAGGGCCTCTACCCGGTGGGCCTTCAGAAACTCCAGGGCCTCCAGCTCCCTCACCAGGCTCCAGTGGCCGGGCACGGCGATGGGGCGGTAGGGGGTGGCCTCCAGCTCCAGGGTGAGGGCCTCGAGGATGGGGCCGAAGAAGGGGCTGGCGAAGTCCGAGAGGAGGATGCCCACGGCGTAGGAACGCCCCGTGGCCAGGCCTTGGGCCAGGGGGCTCGGGGCGTAGCCCAGCTCCTCCACCGCCTGGAGCACCGCCCGCACCTTCTCCGGGGAGACCCGGGCGGTGCCGTTGAGCACCCGTGACACCGTGGCCGGGGAGACGCCCGCGCGGCGGGCCACTTCGGCGATGGTGGGGCGAGCCTTGGTCATCTTTGCCCGGGAGTATAGCACCTGTTGAAAGCGCTTGCAAGAGGGGGCCTCGAGCCCTCCTTCCCTCGCGCCCCGGGATCTGGGCCCCTAGAGAAGCGGGGGCATGAGGGGGGATCGGTGGCCGTTTCCGGCGGCGCCCACCCCTTTAGGCCTCGGTCGCGCGGGGCCAGGATGGGGCACGCTCAAGGAACGGCGCGAACCCCCCCTACGCCTTCCTCTAGTAGGCGAGGAAGCCCCCGTCCACCGCCACCGCCTGGCCCGTGAGGTACTCCGCCTCGTCCCCGCAGAGGACCGCGGCCACGCGGGCGATCTCCTCGGGCCTCGCCCAGCGTCCCATGGGAATCCGTGCGGTGATGGGCTCGTAGAGCTCGGGGTTCTGCCGCAAGGGGAGGGTGAACTCCGTCTCCACGTAGCCCGGGCAGAGGAGGTTCACCCGGATCCCCAGGCGGGCCCACTCCTTGGCCAGGGCCCGGGTGAGGCCCAGGAGGGCGGTCTTGGCCGTGGTGTAGGCGGGGATGGGCACGGGCCCCCCGGCGGTGAAGGTGGTCACCGAGCCGATGAAGAGCACCCGTCCCCAGCCCGCCTCCGCCATGTGGGGGGCCGCCGCCTGGGCCAGGAGAAAGGCCACGTCCAGGTGCAGGTAGAGCACCCGGCGCCACTCCTCGTAGGAGAGCTCCAGGGCGGGCTTGCGCACGTTCACCGCCGCGGCGTGGACCAGGACGTGGAGGCCGCCTAGGGCCTCGAGGGCCCGCTTGACGAGCCCTTTGGGGTCGTCCTTCTCCAGGTCGGTGGGAAGCGGCACGGCCCCGAGGCTCTGGGCCGCCTCCTCCGGGTTCCTGCTGGCGATGGCCACCCGGTAGCCCCGGGCCACCAAGGCCTCGGCGATGGCCCGGCCGATGCCGCGGCTTCCTCCTGTAACCAGGGCTTTCCGTTCCATCCTCTCCCCCTAACGCATGAAGGTCTGGGTTGCCTTCAGGAGGACCTCGAGGTCCTCCCGGTAAGGCGCCCCCTCGTGGTCTCCCCGGGACGCCGCCACCGAGGCCCCGAGGAGGTTGGCGAGGCGAAGCCTTTCCTCCACCGGTAGCCCCCACACCGCCCCCGCCAGGTAACCGGCGGCGAAGGCGTCCCCCGCGCCCACGGGGTCCACCGCCTCCACGGCGAAGGCGCTCCCCTCCACCCGCCTCCCGTCCACGAAGGCCCAGGCCCCCTTGGCCCCCCGCTTCAGGACCACCTCGGGGGCGGAAAGCGCCCGCAACGCCTCCTCCACCCGGCCGAAGAGGAGCTCCGCCTCCTCCTCGCTCAAGAAGAGGAGGTCCACCCCGGGAAGGGCCCTCTCCAGGAAGCCCCGGGCCTCCTCGGGGGACCAGAGGGTCTGGCGGTAGTTCACGTCCAGGCTCACCCGGACCCCCCGCCGCTTCGCCTCCTCCATGGCCCACAGGCTGAAGGCCCGGGCCTCGGGAGAAAGGGCCGGGGTGATGCCGCTTAGGTGAAGGAAGCGGACCCCCTCCAGGTAGTCGGGGTCAAAGGCCCCGGGGGCAAGGGCACTTCCCGCCGAACCCTTTCGGTAGTAGAAGACCCTCCCCTGTCCCAAAGGCAAGTACTCCCGCAGGTAAAGCCCCGTGAACCCCGGCGCCCTGCGGAAGTGGGTGAGGTCCACCCCCTCGGCCCGGAGCCTTTCCTCCACCATGGCCCCAAGCTCGTCCTCTCCCACCCGGCCCACGAAGCCCACCTTGACCCCAAGCCGGGCCAGGGCCACGGCCACGTTCACCTCGGCCCCGCCCACGTACACCTCCAGAAGGCGCTTTCCCCGAAGGTGTCCGGGCTCCTGGGGCACCAGGGCCACCAGGGGCTCCCCCGCCGTCACCACCTCAAGCATCGTCCCTCCAAGGCACGCCGTAGCGCTCCCCCAAGGCCTTAAGCTCCGCCACCACCCGCTCCGGAAGGGCCATCCCCTCCGCCAGGGCCCGCTCCCGCCTCCTGGCCTCCAACTCCCCGGGGAGGAAGACCTCCTCGTGCCCCGGCGCCGGGGGAGTGGCCTTTAGGGCTTGCCAAAGGGCCCCCATCCGCTCCAGGAAGGCCTCTTTGCCCACGAAGCGCCCCGGGTCCAGGGCCAGGAGGAAGTGGCCCACGTCCTGGGGGCGGTCCCACTCGTCGTACATGCGGCCGATGCCGTGGGCCACCCCCGCCCCCGTGAGCACCCCCGAGAGCACCTCCACCAAAAGGGCCAGGGCGTACCCCTTGGGCCCCCCGAGGGGCCTCAGGGCGTAGACCCGGTGGGGGTCGTCCGTGGGGCTCCCCTCCCGGTCCACCCCCCAGCTTGGGGGGATCCGCTCCCCCTTCTCCCGGGCTAGGAAGACCTTGCCCATGGCGCTTTCCGAGGTGGCCAGGTCGGCCACGAGGATCCCCTGAGGGGCCGGGGCGGCGAAGGCCAGAGGGTTGGTGCCCAAGGCCTTCTCCCGCCCCCCGAAGGGCACCACGTCGGGCTCGGCGTTGGTGGTGACCCAGGCCACGAAGCCCTCCCGGGCGAGCTTCTCCGCGTAGAGGCCCGCCATGCCGAAGTGGGTGCTCCGCCGCACCCCCACGGCCCCGAGGCCGTGCCTCCTTGCGAGGCTTTGGGCCGCCTCCACGGCCTTTAGGGCCACGCGGGGTCCGAAGCCGTGCTCCCCGTCCAGGAGGGCCACGGGGCCCCGTTCCTCCAGGGGCAGGGTGGGGCTGGGGTTCACCAGGCCCGCCTCGAGGCGGCGCACGTAAACGGGAAGGCGCAAAAGCCCGTGGCTTCCCACCCCCCTGAGGTCCGCCTCCACCAGGGCCCAGGCCACCGCCTTGGCGGAGGGTTCGTCCGCTCCCGCCTTTCGCAAGAGGGCCTCCGCCCAGGCCGAGAGGAAGTCCGCCCGCCACCTCACAGGCTCATCCCCCCGTCCACCACGAAGGCGCTTCCCGTGGCGAAGGCCCCCTCGTCCGAGGCCAGGTAGACCGCCAAGGCGGCGATCTCCTCGGGACGGCCCAGGCGCTTGAGGAGTTGCCTCTCGGCAAAGGCCCTAAGGCCCTCCTCCCCTCCGGCCCTCTCCCGCAGGGAGGGGGTGTCTACGGTCCCGGGGCAGATGGCGTTCACCCGCACGCCCTTTGGGGCAAACTCCAGGGCCGCGGCCTTGGTCATGGCCACCAAGGCGGCCTTGGTGGCGCTATAGATGAAGCGGCCGGGCACCATCTTGAAGGCCGCCACCGAGGCGATGTTGATGACGCTTCCCCCGCCCTGGGCGGCCATCTTGGGGAGGGCGGCCTGCATGGCCCAGAATACGCTCTTGGCGTTCAGGAGGAAGGCCTCCTCCCAGTCCTGGTCCGTGGCCTCCAGAAGGCCTCCCACCGGCACCACCCCCTGGGCGTTCACCAGGACGTCCAGCCGGTCCAGGCCCTGGATCAGGTGGAAGACCGCTTCCTTGTCCCGGGCGTCCAGGCGCACCGCGGGCACCACCCCCTGGAGTTTCTCCGGATGGAGGGTGGCCCCCAGGACCTCGGCCCCTTCCCTCTGGAAGGCCTCGGCGATGGCCCGGCCGATCCCCTGGCCCGCCGCGATGACCAGCGCTTTCTTCCCTTTGAGCTTCACACCCCACCTCCAAAGAGCAACCGGGGCAGGAAGAGCACCACCCCGGGGAAGAGGTACACGAGGAGAAGGACCAAAAGGGTGGCGACCAGCAAGGGCCACCCCTCCCGCACGTACTCCCCAATGCTGCACCCCATCACTGAGCAGACCGAGTACATGGAAAGCCCCACGGGGGGCGTGAGGAGCCCCACGGCGCAGGTCATGACCATGAGGACGCCGAAGTAGACCAGGTCAATCCCCAAGGCCTTGGCCGCGGGGACCAGGATGGGGGTGAGGAGGATGATCATCACCGTGGAGTCCAGCACGGTGCCCAAAACGAGGAGGGCCAAGAGGATGAGGAGGAGGGCCACCTGGGGGTTCTGCACCGCCTCGAGGAGAAAGGCCGAGACCTGCTGGGGGAACATCTCCCACTTCATCCCGTAGCCCAAAACCGCGGCCATGGCGATGAGGAGGGCCACCATGCCCACGTCCCGCACCGAGTGGGCCAAGGCCCGGTTCACCCGCTCAAGGGAAAGCTCCCGGTAGATGAGCCCCACCAAGAGGGCGTAGACCACCGCCGCCGCCCCTACCTCCGAGGGGACGAAGACCCCGAAGCGCAGGGCGGCGAGGAGCAGGAAGGGGAAAAGCACGGCGAAGAAGCCCTCCCGGAGGGCCGCCCCAACCTCCTTGGCCGTGGGCGGGGCGGTCTCGGGAAGGTACCCCCGGCTCCGGGCCAGGAGGGCCACGGTGAGCATGTACACCGCCGCCAGGAGCACCCCTACCCCGATCCCCCCCGCGAAGAGCTGGCCGATGGACACCTGGCCGATGCTCCCGTAGAGGATGAGGCCGATGCTCGGGGGGATGGCCACGGCGAGGAGGCCGGAGAAGCCCTGGAGGGCGGCGATGAACCCCCGGCTGTACCCCCGGCGCACCATCTCGGGGCCCAAGAGCCTCGCTTGCATGGTGGCGTCGGCGATGGCCGAGCCCGAGACCCCCCCCATGAGGAAGCCCAGAAGGACGCTCACCTGGGCGAGCCCGCCCCGCATGAACCCCGTCGCCACGTGGGCGAAGCGGAGGAGCCTCCGGGTCACGCCCAGCTCGTTCATCAGGTTGCTGGCCAGGATGAAGGTGGGGATGGCCAGGAGGGAGAAGTTCTGGGTCTCCGCCAGGGCCAGCTGCACGGGCATGGTGAGCTGAAGCCCGGGCTGGGTGAGGAAGAAGACGAGCCCCCCGATCCCGATGGCGAACACCACGGGCATCCCCAGAAGAAGGAGGAGCAAAAACACCGCAAAGCTCAGCAGCATGGCTACTCCTTTAGGGCCTGGCGGAGCCTCCCTAAGGCGGTGAGGAGCATGAGGAGGCTCCCCGCGCTCGCGCTCAAGGTGACCCAGGCGTAGCTGAAGCCGGGGATCCCCTGGAAGCTCCGGAAGCGGGTCTGGTAAGCCGCCTGAAGGCTGTAGACGAAGAAGAGGGCCAGGAAGAGGGCGACGAGAAGCCAGACCCCCACCCTGGCCCACCGCCTCGCCCCCGGGGGCAGGAGGTGGAGGAGGTTCTCCACGGCCACGTGCCGGTTCTCCCGGAGGGCGAGGTCCCCGCCCAGGAACACCGCCCAAGCGAAGGTGAAGGTGGCCAGGTCTATGGACCAGTCCAGGGGATGCCCAAGAAAGCGTCCCACCCCCCCGGCGAAGACGATGAGGGTGGAGGCGAGGAGAAAGGCCTTGGCCAGAAACTCTTCCACGCGCTGAAGAACGTTCGCTGGTCTGCTCATGTGCGGCAAAAAGGCCCCCCGGAGGCCGGGGGGCCGAAGGGCTACTTCCTCAAGGCCTGGTAGAGGGCGTCCCGCACCGCCTTGAGGCCGAGCCGCTCGTAGGCGGTCTCCGCCGCCTTGCGGAAGGCGGCGAGGTCCACGTCGCTCACGATGGTCATGCCCCGCTGCTGGACGAGCTGCTTGATGCGGGCCTCCTCCTGCTGGATCCGCATGGAGGTCTCCCGCCCGGCGCGCACGCACTCCTCCCGCAGGATCTGCCGGTAGTTGGCGGGCAGGCGCTGGTACCAGGCCTCCCCCACCACCTGGAAGTTGATGAGGAGGAAGTGCTTGGTCTCGTTGACGTACCTCAGCACTTCCCACAGGCTCATGTCGGGGATGTTGGCGTAAACCAGCTCGGCCCCGTCGATGGCCCGCTGCTGGAGGGCAGAGTAGATCTCGCCGAAGGGGAGGGCCACCGGGGTCGCGCCCAGGGCCCGCACGGACTCCTGCCAGACGGGAGCGGGCGGGGTACGGATCCTGAGGCCCCTGAGGTCCTCGGGCCGGCGCACGGGCTTATTGGTCATGAAGTGGCGGTAGCCCTGGACCCAGTTGAAGCAGACCACCCGGATCCCATACTGCTTGGCCAGGCGCTCAACCCAGCCCTGGACCACGGGCAGGCTGGCGAGCTTTTCCACCTCCTCGTAGCT
This sequence comes from Thermus thermophilus HB8, assembly GCF_000091545.1. Lineage (GTDB taxonomy): Bacteria > Deinococcota > Deinococci > Deinococcales > Thermaceae > Thermus > Thermus thermophilus. The sequence continues at coordinate 65,806 of NC_006462.1, read as the reverse complement.
CTCTACAAAATAGGGGCCGTTGAAGACGCCGAGCTCCTTCACATAGTTGCCGAGGCGGGCCCCGTCGGTGTTCTGCCCCAGGGGGATGCCCTGGCGGAGCTGCTCGATGATGTCCTCCTCAATGCCCAGCTGGGAGCTGTGGAAGACCAGGATCCGAAGATCCCCGCCCGTCCTTTGGGCCACCCGTTCGGCCCAGGCCTGGAAGCCCGCGTGGTAGGGGTGGTTGGGGCCCAGGACGTGGTTGAAGCGCAGGGTGTAGGTCTGGGCCAAGGCCAGCCCCAAAACCGCCGCCAACGCCGCCGCTATCCGCTTCATCTCCACCACCTTTCCCTTCGTCCCACTATATACACCTCAGTCCCATATAGTGTCAAGCTCCGGCCTTATCCCATATAATGGGAGCTATGAAGGGGCGCGGCGGCAAGGCTTCCGAGACCAGCGGGGCCCAGACCCTCCTCAGGGGGCTTTGGCTTCTGGAACGCGTGGCCGACGGCGTTCACGACCTTCCGGGCCTGGCCCAGGCCTTGGGCCTAAGCCGGAGCACGGCCCACCGGATCCTCTCGGCCCTGGTGAGGGAAGGCTACCTGCGGCACGAGCCCAGGAAGGGCTACTTCCTTGGGCCCAAGCTCATCCGTCTGGGCTTCAAGGCCTACGGGAGCCTCCACCTGCCGAGCCTCGCCCGCCCCCACCTCGAGGCCCTGCGGGACGCCACCCTGGAGACCGTCCACCTGGCGGTCCTGGACGGGAAGGAAGTGGTCTACATTGACAAGGTGCCGGGGAAAAGGGAGCTCCTTCTCGCCAGCCAGATCGGGAGCCGCTTCCCCGCCCAGTCCACCGCCTTGGGCAAGGCCCTTCTCGCTTTCCTGCCGGAGGAGAGGTGGCCCATGGCCTTTACCCCGGGGCTCAAACGCACCCCCAACACCCTGAGCGACTTCGCCCGCTTCCGGGAGGAGCTCCTCGCCACAAGGGCCCGGGGCTACGCCCTGGACCTCGAGGAGAACGAGCCCGGCGTGCGGTGCGTGGCCGCCCCCATCCTCAACGGCCGGGGCGAGCCCGTGGCCGCCGTGAGCGTCTCCACCGCCGCCATTTACCTGGACGAGGAGAGGCTTCCCGAGGTGGCGGCCGAGGTGGTCAGGACCGCCCAGAGGATCAGCCGGGAGCTTGGGGGCTGAGGAGGGCTTTGGCGGCCCGCACCTTGGCCCGTACCGCCTCCAGGTTCCCCTGCAAAAGCCAACTTCCCCCCACGGCCAAAAGGTTGGGCAAGGCGGCGTAGTGGGGGAGGTGCTCCTCTTTGATGCCTCCCGTGGGCAGGAAGCGCACCTCGGGGAAGACCTCGGCGTAGGCTCTCAGGACCCGGACCCCCTGGAAGGGCTCGGCGGGGAAGAACTTCAGGGCGGAAAGCCCCAGGGCCAAGGCCCGCTCCACCTCGGTGGGGGTGAGGACCCCAGGGAGGTAGGGTACCCCCCGGGCCTGGGCCAGGGCGGCCACCTCCTCCAGAAGCCCCGGGGAGACGAGGAAGGCGGCCCCGGCCTCGAGGGCGGCTTCCGCTTCCTTAGGGCTTCGCACCGTGCCCGCTCCCAAAAGGAGGCCGCTTTTCCGTAGTGCCTTCAAGGCCTCGAGGCCCTTCTCCGTCCGCAAGGTGATCTCCAGCGCCCCAACCCCCTCCTCCTCTAGGACCCGGGCAAGCCCCAAAAGGTCCTCCCCTCCCCGCACCGTGAGGAGAGGGAGGAGGCGGCTTTCCGCAAGGACCGCTAGGGGATCCATGCCTTCCATGGTAGGGCATCTTGCCACCCTAGCAGACCACACCCCTCGGCGCCTCTCTCGGGGTGGACCCAACTCGGGGCAGCGCTCCACCTTGGGCGCCCCCTGGGCCTGGGCTGGGGGCTCGTTTCCCTGTGGGCGCGGCCCGGGGTCTTTCTTCCGCCCACCTTCCTCGAGGCGGGCCTCCTCCTCGCAGGTAGCCCTCCTCCGGCTCCCGGGGCTCCTGGCCGCGCTGCCCCCCGCCCTCCGGCAAGGCCCCCTGGGGTTCCCGTAGCTGACCGGGGGCTGACACGCCGGGGGCATGCTGGGGCCATGGACGTCAGGCTGGCCTTCCCCCTTTCCCGGGCGGAAGAGGCCCTTCCCCGCCTGCAGGCCCTGGGCCTGGGGGCGGAGGTCTACCTGGACCCCGCCCTCTTGGAGGAGGACGCCCTCTTCCAAAGCCTGAGGAGGCGGTTTTCCGGGAAGCTTTCCGTGCACCTCCCCTTCTGGAACCTGGACCTCCTCTCGCCGGACCCCGAGGTGCGGGGCCTCACCCTGCGCAGGCTCCTCTTCGGGCTGGACCGGGCGGCGGAGCTTGGGGCGGACCGGGCCGTCTTCCACTCGGGGATCCCCCACGGCCGCACCCCGGAGGAGGCCCTGGAGCGGGCCCTGCCCCTGGCGGAGGCCCTGGGGCTGGTGGTGCGGCGGGCCCGCACCCTGGGGGTGCGCCTCCTTCTGGAGAACAGCCACGAGCCCCATCCGGAGGCCCTGAGGCCCGTTTTGGAGGCCCACGCCGGGGAGCTTGGCTTCTGCTTTGACGCCGCCCACGCCCGGGTCTTCAGCCGAACCCCCGACCCGGGGCCCTGGCTCGCCCTGGCCCCCGAGCACCTGCACCTGAACGACACGGACGGGGTCTACGACCGCCACTGGAACCTGGGCCGGGGGGTCCTGGGCCACGGGGCGTGGCTCCGTCCCTACCTGGACCGGACCATGGTCCTGGAGGTGAGGGAGGACCCGGAGGCCTCCCTGGCTTTCCTTCAAGCGCTCGCCGGGGAAGGGCGGACGGCCCTTGACCGTCTCCTGATGGGAGAACGCTAAGGTGAGGCCATGCGGATCCTGGTGACCAACGACGACGGCATCTATAGCCCCGGCCTTTGGGCCCTGGCCGAGGCCGCCTCCCAGTTCGGGGAGGTCTTCGTGGCCGCCCCCGACACGGAGCAGAGCGCCGCGGGCCACGCCATCACCATCGCCCACCCCGTGCGGGCCTACCCCCACCCCTCCCCCCTCCACGCCCCCCACTTCCCCGCCTACCGGGTGCGGGGGACCCCGGCGGACTGCGTGGCCCTGGGCCTCCACCTCTTCGGCCCCGTGGACCTGGTCCTCTCGGGGGTGAACCTGGGGAGCAACCTGGGGCACGAGATCTGGCACTCGGGCACCGTGGCCGCGGCCAAGCAGGGCTACCTCTTCGGCCTCTCCGCCGCGGCCTTCAGCGTGCCCCTCAACGGGGAGGTTCCGGACTTTGCCGGGCTTCGCCCCTGGCTCCTCCGGACCTTGGAGACCCTCCTCCGGTTGGAGCGGCCCTTCCTGGTGAACGTGAACCTGCCCCTTAGGCCCAAGGGCTTCCTCTGGACCCGGCAGTCGGTGCGGGCCTACGAGGGGGTGGTGATCCCGGGGGAGGACCCCATGGGCCGGCCCTTCTACTGGTTCGCCCCGAGGCCCCTCAAGGAGGCGGAGGAGGGGACGGACCGCTGGGCGGTGGCCCAGGGCTTCGTCTCCGCCACGCCCCTCCGCCTGGACCTCACCGACGAAACCCGGCTCCAGCCCACCCTGGCCCATGATTAGCGTCCTCATCCCCACCAGGGGGAGGCCCGGGTTTGTGCGGGAGGCCCTTCCACTTCCCGGCGCGGCGGGCCACGGCTACAGGGTGATCACCTGGTCCACCCGGCCCGCCAAAGCCCGGTAGAGGTCGGGGAAGCACCCCACCTCCACCCCCTCCACCACGTGGGGGGACACCCGGCACGTCCCAGGGGTCTTCCGCCCCTCTCCTTCCGGGGTGCACCAGCGGGGCTCCCCCTCGGCCAGGCCCCGCTCCAGAGCGCAGAGGTCGCACATCATGAGGAGGATGCCCTTCTCCTTGGCCACCTTGGCGAGCCGCTCCCCGATGGGGTTCCCTTTCTGCAGCACCAGGGTGTTGTCGTCAAAGAAGAAGATCCCCACCACCTCCACCCCGTGGGTCCCCGCCTCCAGCTGGGGGAGGATCATCTGGCCGAGTTTGTGGCTTGCCGCCCTAGGGCTTGAGAGCACGTAGGCCACGCGCACGGTTCACCTCCGCGAGCGCAGTATAGGGGATCTTCCTTTTGCATAGGGCCGCAGGGGGGGCCTTCCTGGGGTCCGGAGGACGTCTTCCTTCTCCCTCCGGACGGAGGTAGAGCTAGGCCCCTGGGAAACTCCCCTCCCTTGATCCTTGGCAGCTCCTATGCAAATCTGAGCCAAGATATGAACCACCTTGGAAAAACGGAAGTGTTCCTAAACCGCTTCGCCCTACGGCCTCTGAACCCCGAGGAACTCAGGCCTTGGCGCCTCGAGGTGGTTCTGGACCCTCCTCCGGGGCGGGAGGAGGTGTATCCCCTTCTCGCCCAGGTGGCCCGCCGGGCGGGGGGCGTCACGGTGCGCATGGGAGACGGCCTCGCCTCCTGGTCACCCCCTGAGGTCCTGGTCTTGGAGGGCACCTTGGCGCGGATGGGGCAGAACTACGCCTACCGCCTCTACCCCAAGGGGAGGAGGCCTCTGGACCCCAAGGACCCGGGGGAGCGGAGCGTGCTTTCGGCCCTAGCCCGAAGGCTCCTTCAGGAGCGCCTCAGGCGCCTCGAGGGGGTCTGGGTGGAGGGGCTTGCGGTGTACCGGAGGGAGCACGCCCGGGGGCCCGGGTGGCGGGTGCTTGGGGGGGCGGTCTTGGACCTTTGGGTCTCCGACTCGGGGGCGTTCCTCCTGGAGGTGGACCCCGCTTACCGCATCCTCTGCGAGATGTCCCTCGAGGCCTGGCTTGCCCAAGGCCACCCTCTGCCCAAACGGGTCCGGAACGCCTACGACCGGCGCACCTGGGAGCTTCTCCGGCTGGGAGAGGAAGACCCCAAGGAGCTCCCTCTCCCGGGCGGCTTGAGCCTCCTGGACTACCACGCTTTCAAGGGCCGCCTCCAGGGCCGGGAAGGGGGGCGGGTGGCCTGGGTGGCGGACCCAAAGGATCCGCGAAAGCCAATCCCCCATCTGACGGGCCTTTTGGTGCCCGTTCTGACCCTGGAAGACCTTCATGAAGAGGAGGGAAGCCTGGCCCTCTCCTTGCCTTGGGAAGAGCGGCGTCGGCGGACCCGGGAGATCGCCAGCTGGATCGGCCGGCGCCTGGGGCTGGGCACACCTGAGGCGGTGCGCGCCCAGGCTTACCGCTTGAGCATCCCCAAGCTCATGGGCAGAAGAGCCGTGAGCAAGCCTGCGGACGCCCTCCGCGTGGGGTTTTACCGGGCCCAGGAAACCGCCCTGGCCCTCTTGCGCCTGGACGGGGCCCAAGGATGGCCGGAGTTTCTCCGGCGGGCCTTGCTCCGGGCCTTTGGGGCGAGCGGGGCTTCCCTCCGTTTGCACACCCTCCACGCCCATCCCTCCCAAGGCCTGGCTTTCCGCGAGGCGCTGCGGAAGGCCAAGGAGGAGGGGGTCCAGGCCGTGCTGGTCCTCACCCCGCCCATGGCCTGGGAAGACCGCAACCGCCTGAAGGCCCTTCTTCTCAGGGAAGGCCTTCCCAGCCAAATCCTCAACGTCCCCCTCCGGGAGGAGGAACGCCACCGCTGGGAGAACGCCCTCCTGGGCCTCCTGGCCAAAGCGGGGCTTCAGGTGGTGGCCCTGAGCGGCGCCTATCCGGCGGAGCTCGCCGTGGGCTTTGACGCCGGCGGAAGGGAGTCCTTTCGCTTCGGGGGCGCGGCCTGCGCCGTGGGCGGGGACGGCGGCCACCTCCTCTGGACCCTCCCCGAGGCCCAGGCCGGGGAGCGGATCCCCCAGGAGGTGGTCTGGGACCTCTTGGAGGAGACCCTCTGGGCCTTCAGACGCAAGGCGGGGAGGCTTCCTTCCCGGGTCCTCCTCCTTCGGGACGGCCGCGTGCCCCAGGACGAGTTCGCCCTGGCCTTGGAGGCCCTTGCCCGGGAAGGCATAGCCTACGACTTGGTTTCGGTGCGCAAGTCGGGTGGGGGGCGGGTCTACCCCGTGCAGGGGCGCCTGGCGGACGGGCTTTACGTCCCCTTGGAGGACAAGACCTTTCTTCTCCTTACCGTCCACCGGGACTTCCGGGGCACGCCCCGACCCCTGAAGCTGGTGCACGAGGCGGGGGACACGCCCCTCGAGGCCCTGGCCCACCAGATTTTCCATCTGACCCGCCTCTACCCGGCGAGCGGTTTCGCCTTCCCCCGGCTTCCCGCTCCCCTTCACCTGGCCGACCGCCTGGTGAAGGAGGTGGGCCGGTTGGGGATCCGTCACCTCAAGGAGGTGGACCGGGAAAAGCTCTTCTTCGTTTAGTGCCCAAGCGGGGCGGAACCCGGGAAAGGCCCCGGTCTGGGCGCGTCGGGCCAGGGAGCCTTCCCCGCACGAAGCCCCGGGGGGAGAGGATCCGGCCTTCCAGGGTCACGGGGTTATTATCCCCTGACCTTCCCCTGACTTGCGCTTCTTACTTTGAACTCGGAGGTGAGAAACATGAAGCGAAGGGACATCCTGAAAGGTGGCCTGGCTGCGGGGGCCCTGGCCCTCCTGCCCCGGGGCCATACCCAGGGGGCTCTGCAGAACCAGCCTTCCTTGGGGAGGCGCTACCGCAACCTGATCGTCTTCGTCTACGACGGGTTTTCCTGGGAGGACTACGCCATCGCCCAGGCCTACGCCCGGAGGAGGCAGGGCCGGGTTCTCGCCCTGGAGCGCCTCCTCGCCCGCTACCCCAACGGGCTCATCAACACCTACAGCCTCACCAGCTACGTCACCGAGTCCAGCGCCGCGGGGAACGCCTTCTCCTGCGGGGTGAAGACGGTGAACGGGGGGCTCGCCATCCACGCCGACGGGACCCCCCTCAAGCCCTTCTTCGCCGCGGCCAAGGAAGCGGGGAAGGCCGTGGGGCTCGTGACCACCACCACCGTCACCCACGCCACCCCGGCGAGCTTCGTGATCTCCAATCCCGACCGGAACGCCGAGGAGAGGATCGCCGAGCAGTACCTGGAGTTCGGGGCCGAGGTGTACCTGGGGGGCGGGGACCGCTTCTTCAACCCCGCCAGGCGCAAGGACGGGAAGGACCTCTACGCCGCCTTCGCCGCCAAGGGGTACGGGGTGGTGCGCACCCCCGAGGAGCTCGTCCGTTCCAACGCCACCCGGCTCTTGGGCGTCTTCGCCGACGGCCACGTGCCCTACGAGATTGACCGCCGCTTCCAGGGCCTTGGGGTGCCGAGCCTCAAGGAAATGGTCCAGGCCGCTTTGCCCCGGCTTGCCGCCCACCGCGGGGGCTTCGTCCTTCAGGTGGAAGCGGGGCGGATTGACCACGCCAACCACTTGAACGACGCCGGGGCCACCCTTTGGGACGTGCTGGCGGCGGACGAGGTCCTGGAGCTCCTCACCGCCTTCGTGGACCGGAACCCGGACACCCTCCTCATCGTGGTCTCGGACCACGCCACCGGGGTAGGGGGGCTTTACGGGGCCGGGCGGAGCTACCTGGAGAGCTCCCAAGGGGTGGACCTCCTGGAGCCGCAGCGGGCGAGCTTTGAGCACATGCTCCGCGTCCTCGGCCAGGCCCCGGAGGCCTCCCAGGTCAAGGAGGCCTTCCGGGCCATGAAGGGGGTGGACCTCGAGGACGCCGAGGCGGAAAGGGTGGTGCGGGCCATCCGGGAGAAGGTCTACTGGCCGGAGGGGGTGCGCCAAGGGGTCCAGCCCGCCAACACCATGGCCTGGGCCATGGTGCAGCGGGACGCCCAGAAGCCCGACCGGCCCAACATCGGCTGGTCCTCGGGGCAGCACACGGCGAGCCCCGTGATGCTCCTCCTCTACGGCCAGGGCCTGCGCTTTGTGAACCTGGGCCTCGTGGACAACACCCACGTCTTCCGCCTCATGGGGGAGGCCCTTGGCCTCCGCTACCAGAACCCGGTGATGAGCGAGGAGGAGGCCCTGGAGATCCTCAAGGCCAGGCCCCAGGGGATGCGCCACCCCGAGGACGTCTGGGCCTAAGGGCCCGGGTCGCGGGATCGGCCGGGGCCCGGTTCCCCTCCGTGGGAGCCGGGCCTTTTGGCTTCCTGGGCGGGAACCTTGCCCCCGCCGAGGGGCAGGGCCCGCCCCGCCACCAGGAGGTAGGCCTCCTGAGCCGCCTCGGCCAAAAGGGCGTTCACCTGGCCCAGGAGGTCCCGGTAGCGGCGGGCGAGGGGGTTTTGGGGGACGATCCCCATCCCCACCTCGTTGGAGACGGCGATGACCCTCTTGCCGCTTTCCTCCACCGCGCTTAGGAAGCGCCTCGCCTCCAAGAGGGGGTCCAGGCCCCGTTCCATCAGGTTGGCGACCCAGAGGGTGAGGCAGTCCACCACCACGGTGGGGTGGCGGGCCCGCTTCAGGGCCCCCACGAGGTCCAAAGGCGCTTCCAGGGTCTCCCAGGTGGGGGGGCGCTCCTCCTGGTGGCGGCGGATCTTCTCCGCCATCTCCTCGTCCCGGGCCTCGGCGGTGGCGACCAGGGTGGCGAAGGGCCCGGCGAGCCTCTGGGCGAAGCGGCTCTTGCCGCTTTTCGCCCCGCCCAGGAGGAGGACGAGGCCGGGGGGTGGGGGCGGGTCCGGGCACCCCACCGGGGCTTTCGCCTCGGTGGGGCTTGCGGGGAAGGCCCTCCCCGTGAGCCCCAGGGCCCGGTGGAGGGCCCTTAGGTCCAGGTGGCGCTCCAGGGCGTCCGCCAGGGCCTCAAGGCCCTCCTCCAGGCCCCGCGCCTCCCGGCCGAAGAGGGCCTTCTGCACCCCGGGGTTTTCCAGGAGGCCGTGGAGCCAGGTGGCGAGGAGGCTTCCTTCCTGGTGGAAGAGGGGGAGGCCCTGGCCGTGGTGGATCTCGTACCCCTCCACCTCGAGGCCCTCAAGCCTCCCCCAGTACCCGGAAAGCCCCCGAAGCCGCACCCGCCTCCGCTCCACCGTCTTCTCCCGCGCCATCCGCACCCGGTAGGGGAGGAGGCCGAGGCCGGGGAAGTGGCCCCTTTCCTCCACCCCTTCCTCGTCCAGGAGGGCTTCGGAAAGCATCTCCGCCCCTCCGCAGACGGCGAGGACGGGCTTGCCCGCCTCCAGGTGCCTCTGGATCAAGGGGAGGAAGGCCCGAAGCCAGGGGAGGTCCCGCGCCGGGAGGCGGCTTCCCGGGAGGATGAGAAGCCAGGCCCCTTCCGCCTCCTCGGGGCTATGGGCGTAGACCACCTGGGCGAGCTCGGAGAGGGGCCAGAACTCGTCCAGGTTGGCGGCGTGGGGGTAGCGGAGGAGGGCCACCTTGGGGCCATTCCCGGCGGGCTGGCGGTAGCGGAACCCGTCCTCCTCGGGGAGGGCGAGGGGAAGGAGGGGGAGGGTGCCGAGGACGGGGAGGCCGGTCCAGTCCCTGAGGAGCGCGTAGGCGGGCTTCAGGAGCTCCAGGTCCCCCCGGAACTTGTTGAAGGCGAAGCCTATGAGCCTCTTTCGGTGCTCCCCCAGGAGGGCCCAGGTGCCGTAGAGCGCCCCCAGGGCCCCGCCCTGGTCCACGTCGGCCACCAGGAGGGCCTTGGCGTCCGCCCACTCGGCTACCCTTAGGTTCGGGAGGTCGGGCCAGAGGTTCCGCTCCACCGGGCTTCCCGCCCCCTCCAGCACCAGGAGGTCGTACTCGGCGAGGAGGCCTTCCAGGGCCTCGCGGACGGGGGCCTCGAGGTGGGGCCTCCTTTCCTTCCAGGGAAGCCCGGAGAGGAAGGGGTCCACCTTCCCCCACACCACCACCTGGGCGCCCCTCTCCCCGAAGGGCTTCACCAGGACGGGGTTCATGCGCACCTCGGGCTCTACCCCCGCCGCCAGGGCCTGGAGCCACTGGGCGGAGGCCATCTCCCCGCCCCGCACCACCCGGGCGTGGTTCGCCATGTTCTGGGCCTTGAAGGGGGCGGCCTCGAGGCCAAGCCTTTTGAAGTGGCGGAGAAGCCCTGCCGCGAAGAGGCTTTTCCCCACCCCGCTTCCCGTGCCCCAGACGATGAGGGCCTTAGCCCTTCCCAAGGCGCACCTCCACGGCCTTGAGGATTGTTTGGGCGTCCTCCAGGGCCTTCTTGGCCTCCTCCAGGTAGCGGGCAAGCTCCGGGGTCATGCCCTGAGTTTACCCGCGAGGACCTCCTCCAGGGCGAGGAGGAGGGCCCTTATGGCCTCCTCCCTCTGGGCGGAAAGCCTGAGCCACTCGGGGAGGCCAAAACTGGTGCAGTCCCGCACCCTTATGCCCCTTTCCCTCAGGGCCTTCGCCACCTCCGTGGCCCTTCCCACCCGCACCATGAGGAAGTTGGCGGGGCTTTCCCGGACCTCGAGGCCAAGCCTCCTAAGCCCCTCGGCGAGGAGGCCCCGGAGGCGGAAGAGCTCCCTTTTGCTCCCCTCCAGCCAGGCCCGGGCCTCCGGGTCCAGGTGGGCGTGGAGGAAGGCCTCCCCGTAGACGGAGAGGGGCCAGGAAGGGGCCAGGTTCTGGAAGTGGGTGAGGTCCAGGGGGGCCAGGAGGTACCCCGCCCTGACCCCCGTGAGGCCGTGGGCCTTGTTGGGGCTGTAGAGGCGGAAGGCCGTTTGGGGGAGGGGCGGGGGGGATTCCATGAGGTCGTAGTAGGCGAGGTCCAGGACCAGGGCGCCCCCTGCGCGCCTGGCCGCCTCCTCCAGGAAGGGGTAGACCTCCCCCGTGGGGTTGTTGGGCACGCAGAGGAAGGCGAGGGAACTTTTGGGAAGGAGCTCCAGGAAGGCCTCGGGGCTTTCCGCCTCCCAGAGGGGCAGATCCAGGGCCCGGGCGGCCCGGGCGTACTCGCCGAAGGTGGGGGGGAGGAGGAGGATGGGCCCCCGCAGGTAGGTCCAGCGGGCCAGGCGGTGGATGAGCTCGCTCGTCCCCGTGCCCACGGCCACCTGTTCGGGAGAGACCCCGTGGGCCTCGGCCAGGGCCCGGCGTAGCCTCCGGTAGAGGGGGTCGGGGTAGCGGCTCGGGTCGGCCCTTCGCAGGTAGGCCAGGGCCACGGGGTTGGGGCCTAGGGCGTTGGCGTTGGTGGAGAAGTCGTAGAGGGGCTCGGGGCCCTCGTCGGTGCCCCCGTGGATGGGGCGGAGGACGTCGTCCAGCATGCCTTCCATGGTAGGGAAGCCGCGGGAGGCCGAGTGGGGCCCAGGCTAAGGACGGAGGCGGAGGGCCCCCTCCCGCATCCGGGCGAGGACGGCCTCGAGGCGGGCCGCCTCCTCCTCGGTGTAGGCGTGGAGCTCTAGGGGAAGGCCGGGGAAAGCCTTTCGGGCCAGGCGGTGGAGGTCCTCCCGGCGGGGCCCCTGGTAGAGGAGGAGGAGGTCCACGTCGCTTCCCACCGAGGCTCTTCCCCGGGCCCAGGAGCCGAAGAGCCAGGCCTCGAGGAGGGGAACCTCCTTCTCCAGGGCCTTAAGCCCCTCCTCGAGGCGGAGGAGGAGCTCCTCCCTCGTCCATCTGGGATAGAACACCTTCACAGTAGGCATACACCGCCTCCGCGTGTCCCAAAAGGCGCTCGGCCTCGCCCCGCCGGTAGCGCTGAAAAGGGGCGCCCTCCGGCAAGGCGTCGGGGTACCGGCTTGGGATGTAGGCCTTGTCCAGCTCACTGGCGGCATCCAGCAACGCCTCGGGCACGGGGAGCTTTTGGGCCAGCTCCTCCAGGAGGCCCGCCACCGAGTGGCCCCAGGCCACGGCTCCCAGCCTCTGGAAGACGGCCTTCACCGCCTTTTCCGCCGCCTGTTGCGCCGCGAAGGCCGCCCACTCAAAAAACCCTTCCCGCAGGGAAAGCCTGGCCTGCTCCAGGTCCCGCTTGGCCTGAAGCAGGAAGTCCCGGCTCCGCTCCACCTCCAAAGCCTACCAAAGCCCCGTGGCCGCCGCGAGGAGGAGGCCCACCCCGTAGCCCAGGCCCCCCACGAGCCAGAGGGCCTTCCGGGTGTGGGAAGCCTTGGGGGAGGGGGCCAGGGGGTTCAGGGCGTAGGCCCCCCGCTTCCTCAGGCGCACCCCGAGCCTCAAGGCCAGGGCGGCCATGGGGAAGCCCGCGTTGGGGGAGGGGGTCTTGCGGGCCTCCTGCAAAAGCCTCCCCCAAAGCCCCGGGGGGCAGAGGAGAAGCCCGGTGAGCCGGGCCGGAAGCAGGTTCAGGAGGTCGTCCGCCCGGGCGGCGAAGGCGCCCCTGGCCCCGTGCTCCGGGTAGCCCCACATGGCGTCGGCGGTGTTGGCGTAGCGGTAGAGGGCGGCCCCCCCGAGGCCGAAGAGGGCGTAGTAGAGGAGGGGGGCGAGGAGGCTATCCGAGAGGTTCTCCGCGAGGCTTTCCAGGGCGGCCTCCCGCACCTCCTCCGCGGAGAGGTCTTCCGTTCTCCGGCTCACGATGCGGGAAAGGCGCCTTCTTCCCGCCTCGAGGCCCTCTTCCAGGGCCTTCTCCACCCCAAAGACCTCCAAGAGGAGCATCCTCAGGCTGAAGAGGGGCTTGAGGAGGAGGCCCAGGACCACCCACCCCCAGGCCAAGGGCCTCAGGAGGAGGTCCAGGAGAAAGGCGGGCAGGGCGAAGAGGAGGGCCCCCAAAGCCCAGTAGAAGGCCCCGGACGGGAAACCCCGGACCCTCCTCCAGGCCCAGGCGAGGTACCGCCCCATCCAGACCACGGGGTGGAGCCGGGAAGGGGGCTCCCCGAAGAGGGCGTCCAGGAGGAGGGCGAGGAGGAGGCTCACGGGAAGCGCTCCCGGTAGCGCAAAAGGGGCTCCCTTTGGCGCCAGCCCGCCCGCTCTAAAAGGGGTTCGTCCGGCCAGGCGCGGGGGTAGCCCAGGCAGAGGTAGGCCAGAAGCCGGTAGTCCGGTGGGGCTCCCAGAAGCCTGGCCACCGCTTCGGGTTCCAGGATGCTCACCCAACCCACCCCGATCCCCTCGGCCCGGGCGGCGGTCCAGAGGTTGCCCACGGCCAGCACCACGGAGTAGGCGAGGGTCTCGGGCATGGTGTGGTGGCCGAGGCTCCTCGCGACGGGCCTTTGGAAGACGGCGAGGTGCAGGGGGGCCTCGAGGAGCCCTTCAAGCCGCAGACGGTCGTAGACCCGCTGGGCTTTTCCCTGAAAAAGGGCCCTCTCCCGGGCCCTTGCCTCTTGGTGGAGGGCGAAGACCCTTTCTTTTGTCGCCCTTTCCCGGATCTCCACGATGGCCCAGGGTTGGGTGAGCCCCACACTTGGGGCGGCGTGGAAGGCTTGGTAGAGCCTTTCCAGAACTTCCTCCGGAATGGGGTCGGGCCGGAAGTGGCGGATGTCCCGGCGGGTAAGGAGGGCCCGGTAGACCGCCGCTTTCTCCGCTTCGCTAAAGGCCGTGGTCCTTCGGGAGGAGTTCGCCATAAAGCCCCACCACCTTCCCCACCACCAGGAGGGCCGGGGAGGGGAGCCCTTCCCCGAGGCCCGGGAGGTCTTCCACCCGGCCCAGCCGCACCGCCTCCCCCGGCCAGCCCACCCGGGCGAGGAGGGCGAGGGGGGTTTCCGGAGGAAAGCGTTCCAAAAGCCTTTCCTTGAGCCCTCCCAGGGTGTGGAGGGGCATGAGGAGGACCAGGGTGTCCGCCCGGGGGAGGGGGAGGGCGGGGTCGTGCCCCGTGGCCACGGCGAAGCTCCGGGCAAGCCCCCGGTGGGTGAGGGGGAGGCCCAGGGCGGAAAGGGCTCCCACGGCGCTCGTCACCCCCGGGACCACCTCAAAGGGGATGCCCGCCCGCCTCAAGGCCAAGGCCTCCTCCCCGCCCCGCCCGAAGACCATGGGGTCCCCCCCCTTGAGCCGGGCCACCACCCGCCCCTCCCGGGCCAGGGCGATGAGCCTCGCCGTGATGGCCTCCTGGGGGGTCTTTCCCCCGTAGCCCTCCTTGCCCACGGGGACGAGCTCTCCCTTGGCCAGGGCGAGGACGCCGGGGTGGACCAGGCGGTCGTGGAGGACCACCTCGGCCACCTCCAAGACCCTCAGGGCCTTCAGGGTGAGGTGCTCCGGACCTCCAAACCCCGCCCCCACCAGGTAGACCTTCCCCCTCATCGCCTCCTCGGGAAGAGGCGGTGGAGCCTCCCGTGAAGGGCGTCCAGGTCCTGGTAGAGGGCCTCGGCCTCTGCCCTCAAGGCCTTCAGGCGCCCCTCCATGGCCTCCACCGCCAGGAGAAGCCCCCGCCAGTAGGGCTCTTCGGGCTCCTGGGCGGCCCTTTCCTCCAGGTGGAGGAGGGCCTCCCTCAGGGCTTCCTCCAGGGCGGGGAGGGTCTTGGCCTCGGCGAGGCGCTTGAGCTCGGGCCGTTGCCCGAGCACGGGGGCAAGCTCCTCCCGCTCGTGGAGGAGGTCGTGGGCTTCCTTCTCCAAAAGCTCGCCGATCGCGATCCTCAGGGCCGAAAGCTCGTGGCATGCCATCTAGATCACCTCCAAAAGCTTTTCCCGATAGACCTCCCCCCCTTCCAGGTGGGCCTTCCGCAGGGGGAGGACGTCCTCCGGGGAGAGCCCCCCGTAGACCACCCCCTCGGGGTAGGCGATGAGGACGGGCCCCTTGCCGCAGCGGCTGAGGCAAGGGGTGGGGGTGAGCTGGACCAGGGGCCCGAGGTCCCTCAGGCCCTCCTCCAAGCGGCGCAGAAGCCCCAGGGCCCCCCTTTCCCGGCAGTCCTCCCCGGTGCAGAGGAGGAGGTGGGTGAAGGGCCCGTGGGGGTGGCGGCCCGGGGCGAAGAGGGCGTGGCGGAGGGCCCTTAGCCCCGCGATCTGGGCCTCCCGCCTCGGGGCGAAGCGGCCCAGGGGAAAGCGGTAGCGGCAGGTGTCGCAGGGGGCGTACCCGCCCTCCAGGGCCTCGCGGTAGCGGCCCTCGAGGGCCTCGAGGAGGGCGGGGTGGCCCATGAGGGGGGGGAGGACCTCCAGGTCCAGGCCCCCTGCCCGGCCCCTCAGCCTCTCCTCCACCACCCCCCGGAAGAAGAGGTGGGGGAGGAGGAAAACCCTCCTCGGCCTCAAGGCGGCGAGGCGCAGAAGGGCCTCCCTGGGCGTGGGCCTCGCCTTGGCGGCGTAGGCGGGTACCGTGGGCACCCCGGTTTTCTCCTCTATGAGCCGGGCGAGGGCCGCCCCTTCCGCGTTCGCCCCCGGGTCGGTGCCCCCCCTCAGGACCAGGACCGCCCCGTCCTGGGGCGTGGCCCCCCTGCGCCTAAGCCGCTCCGCCCAGAGGGCCACCAGGGCGGGGTGGGTGCCGAGGGGGCGGGCGAGGAGGAAGCGGGCCTTGGGGTACCTGACCCTGGCCGCCTCCAGAGCGAGGGGCAGGTCGGCCTTCAGGTGCCCCGCCCCGAGGAGGAGGAGGGGAAGGACCACTCCCCCTCCCCGCCTTGCAAGCTCCAGGGCACTTTCCAGGAGGGTGGGGCTTTGGTGCTCGATGAAGCCCAAAAGCACCTCCTCCCCGAGCCGCCTTTCCAGTCCCTTCCTGAGCCCCTGGGCCAGGGCCTGGGCCCTCGGGTCGGGGGAGCCGTGGGCGGCGAGGAGGATCACGGCAGGGCCTCCTCGGGGATCCCCAGGGATAGGACCCCCAGGGCCAGGGTGAGGTTCCCCCGCTTCGTCTTCTCCACGAGGAGCCTCGCCCCTTCCGCCAAGACGGCGGCCTCGGCCACCCCCCATAGCCCCGTGTGGCGGAAGACGGCCTCCGAGGGGTTGGGGATCCTCTGGGCGTTCAAGACCTCCTTGGGGTAAAAGCGCAAGGGGAGGCCCACCTCCTCGGCGAAGGCCAAAAGCCCCGCCTCGTCCCGCTTGAGCTCGGCGGTGGCCAGGACCCTAAGGCTTTCCCGGGCGAAGCCCCCTTCCTCCAAGAAGGCGAAGACCTCCCGCCGGATCTCCTCCAGGGGGGTTCCCCGGTTGCACCCGATCCCCAGGACCAGGGCAGGGGGGTGGGCGAAGAGGGCGGGGACGGGAAGGGGGAAGGCTTTGCGCACGGTGAAGAGGACCATCCCCTCAACCCCTTCCGTCCTGGGCTCCTTGAGCACCCGCACCATGGGGTAGCGCCCCAAAGGGCTTAGGTCCACGCAGTCCGACCAGAAGCCCACGGGCCTCCCGTCCACCAGGAGGGCGGAGACCTCCTTGAGGGGGCTCCAGTCGGGGACCCGGGCCCCCAGGGCCTTCGCCAGGAGGTCGGGGGCGGGGGCGTTTAGGCTGTCCGTCCCCGTGGTGAGGACGGCCTCGCCCCCCAGGGCCTCGGCGAGGTGGCGGGCTAAGGGGTTCGCCCCGCCCAGGTGCCCGGCGAGGAGGGGGACGAAGTAGCGTCCCTTGAGGTCCACCACCAAGACGGCGGGGTCCACCCGTTTGTCCAGGATCAGGGGGGCGATGGCCCGGAGGACGATCCCCGAGGCCATGACGAAGACGTGGCCGTCGTGGAGGGGCCAGGTCTTGAGGAGGAGTTCCTTGATCGGCTCCTCAAAGTAGACCGCCCCCTCCAAGAGGCCCCGGTACTTGGCCGCGGCGTAGAGGGTGCTCCCGGGGAGGACCCGATGGATCCTCTCCGCCACGGCGAGGCCGGGGAGGGTGAGGGTGTAGACGGCCACCCTCTCAGGGCGCAAGGGCCCAAGCTCAGGCATCCCGCCTCCCCGAGCTAGCCCCTTCGGGGCTGACCAGGGAGAGCCCCGGGGTTTCCCCGGGGAGGGCTTCCTTGGTGTCCAGGTCGTACTTCAGGGCGTAGCCCCTGGGGGTGAGGAAGGTGCCCTCGTAAAAGCGGCTTTGGCGGTTGCCGATGACCACCGTGGTGAGCATGCCCGCCTCCGCCTCCCTAAGCCCTTCCAGGGTGGTGAGGGCGACCTCCTGCCGCTTGCGGTAGGCGCTCTTCACCAAGGCGGCCGGGGTCTCCTTGGGGCGGTATTCCAGGAGGATCTCGGCGCTTTTCCTAAGCTGCCAGTCCCGCCTTTTGCTTTGGGGGTTGTAGAGGACCACCACGAAGTCCCCCTGCCCCGCGGCGTGGAGCCTCCGCTCTATGAGGGGCCAGGGGGTGAGGAGGTCGGAGAGGCTGATGAGGCAGGTGTCGTGGGCCAGGGGGCTTCCCAGGAGGCTCGCCACGGCGTTGGCCGCCGTGACCCCGGGGATGACGGCGAGGAAAACCTCCCCTTCCTCCCCGGCGAACCTTCCGGGAAGGCCCACCCCCCCGTCCACCCGCTTTAGGCCCCGCTCTTCCATGAGCTCCAAGACGGGGGCCGCCATCCCGTAGATCCCCGGGTCTCCCCCGGAGACGAGGGCCACCCTTTGGCCGGAAAGGGCCCGCTCCAGGGCCTCCTCCGCCCGGTCCAGCTCCTCGGTCATGCCCTTCCTGACCACCTCCTTCCCCGCAAGGAGCCCCATCTCTTCAAGGAGCTTCACGTAGGTGCTGTAGCCGATGACCACCTCCGCCCCTTCCAGGGCCTCCCGGGCCCTTTGGGTAAGGCCCGGAAGGTCCCCGGGGCCCATGCCCACCAGAAAGAGTTCTCCCATGCCCTCACCTCCTATAGCGGTGTTTAAAGCTGGGGTCGTAAAGCAGGCTCCTTACCCCCTTGGCCCGTAAAGCTTCTCCCACCAGATAGACCGTGGTGTCCCGGGCGGGGAGGTGGGCGAGGCCCTTAAGGTCCGTGAGCCCCACCTCCTCCCCCGGTTGGGCCACCTTGTGCCCGTAGAGCACCGGGGTGTCCCCGGGAAGCCCCGCCTCCAGAAGCTCCCGGGATAGCCTCCTTGGGTGCATCCCCGAGAGGTAGACCGCAAGGGTTAGCCCCTTGCGGGCAAGGCTTTTGGGGTCCTGGCCCTCGGGGACAGGGGTCCTGACCCCAAGCCGGGTGAAGGCCACCGCCTGGGCCACCCCGGGGGCGGTGAGGGAGAGGCCCGCCCTCGCCGCCAGGGCGAAGGCCGCCGTGACCCCGGGCACCACCTCCACCCCCACCCCTAGGGCCTCGAGGGCCTCCTTCTCCTCCAGAAGGGTCCCGTAAAGCCCCGGGTCCCCCGAGTGGAGCCGGACCACCCCCCCGCCCTTCCGGGCCTCCTCGGCCAGGGCCAGGACGATCTCCTCCAAGGTCATCCCCTTGGAGTCCAGAAGCGCCGCTTTTGGGGCAAGCTCCCGCAAGGCCCCTTCGGGGAAGAGGCTTCCCGTGTAGAGGACGAAGCGGGCCTCTCCCAAAAGCCTCGCCCCCTTCACCGTGAGGAGCTCCGGGTCCCCGGGCCCCCCGCCCACCACGTGCACCACGGGCCTCATCCTTCCCCTCCTTTTCGCCAAAGCCCCACCAGGGTCCAATAGTCCCGCGCCACCCCCTTGGCCGCCCCCAGGGGCAGGACCCGTTCCCCCGGCATCCCCAGGCGCAAAAAGGCCCACCCCTCCCGGTCGGGAAAGGCCCTTTCCAGGGCCTCGAGGTCCTTGGCCTTGTAGACGAAGACGCTCTGGAAGCGGTCTAGGCCCTCTGGGTCCACGGGGCCAAGCCCCGTCACCGCGGCGAACCCCTCCTCCCCCAGGGCGATGGGCTTGAGGAGGCTGGCCGCCGCCAGCTGGTGGGCGCTGATCCCGGGAACGGCCTCCACCGCCACCCCCTCCAGGTGGGGGAGGAGGTTCAGGGGAGAGGCGTAGAGGAGGCTGTCCCCGAGGACCAGGTACCCCCCTTCCCCGTAGCGGGAAAGGGCCTCCCGGACCCTGCGGGCCGCCTCCCTCCTCGCCCTCTCCGCCTCCTTGGGGTCCCCTCCGGTGAAGAGGGGCAAGGGGAGGAGGGGCTTGCCCTCGGGGAGGAAGGGCCGGGCGATTCCCAGGGCGACGGGCTCCCTCCCCTCCTCCTTGGGGTAGAAGAGGACGGGAAGCCTTTGGATGAGCCTTAGCGCCTTCAGGGTGAGGAGCTCGGGGTCGCCGGGGCCCAGGCCGATCAGGTAGAGCTTCATGCGCCCTCCTTGGTCACGGCGAGGAGGGTGATGGGGTTTTGCGCCTCGAGGCGGTGGTAGCGGGCGAGGGGCACCACCCGGCTCGCCTGGACCTGGAAGCCCTCCAGGGGGAGCCCCGTTCCCTTCAGGAAGCCGTAGGCCGCAAGGAGGTTCTCCAGGGTGATGGCCGCCACCACGAGCCTCCCCCCGGGCCTCAGGGCCTTTAGGCTCACCCGGAGGATCTCCTCAAGCTCCCCCCCGCTTCCCCCCACGAAGACGGCGTGGGGGGCGGGGAGGCCCTTTAGGGCCTCTGGGGCCTCCCCCTTGACCAGGTGGAGGTTAAAGGCCCCGAAGCGGCGGGCGTTCTCCACGATGTGGGGCCAGGACTCGGGGTTTTTCTCCACGGCGTAGACCTCCCCCCAGGGGGCAAGCCTCGCCGCCTCAATCCCCACGCTCCCCGTTCCGGCGCCGATGTCCCAAAGGACCCCGTCCGGGGGAAGGCCGAGGAGCCCCAAGGCCAAAAGCCGCACCTCCCGTTTGGTGATGAGCCCCTTCTTGGGCATCCTTTGCTCAAAGGCCTCGTCGGGGAAGAAGCCGAGCCTTGGGGGAAGGGGCCCCTTGGCCTCTAGGATGAGGACGTTGGGGTCCAGGAAGCGCTCCTCGGCCACCTCCTTTAGGCCCGCGAAGCTCCGCACCCTTTCGTCCTCCTCCCCAAGCCGCTCCGCCACGTGGGCCCGGGCGTCCACGCCCATCTCCAGGAGGGCCCGGGCGATCCCCGCCGGGGTGTGCTCGGGGTCGGTGTAGACCACGGAGAGGGGGGAGAGGCTGAGCTCCAAAAGCACCCCGCCCAAAGGCCTTCCGTGGAGGGAGAAGAAGCGGGCCTGGTCCCAGGGGAGCTTAAGCCTCGCGAAGGCCTCCTGGAAGGCGGTGGGGGCGGGATGGACCTCGGCCTCGGGGAAGCGTTCCAGGACCCTTTTGCCGATCCCGTAGAAGAGGGGGTCCCCCGAGGCCAGGAAGGCCACCTTCTTCCCCTCTTTAAGCCGCGCCTCCGCCAGGTCCAAAAGGGCCTCCAGGGGGCCCTGGACGGGCACCTTCTCCCCGGGGTGGTCGGGGAAGTGGGCGAGGTGGCGCCTGCCGCCGATCAGGACCTCCGCCTCCTCCAGGCGCCTTAGGGCCTTTAGGCTCAGGCCCTCCCGGCCCCTCGCGCCCATCCCGATCACGTAGACCATCTACCCCTCCCTGTAGGCCCTGGAGGTGTCCACCCCCCCGTCCGCCGCGAGGCGGATCAGGGCGTGGAGGGCGGCCACCACCAGGGTGCTTCCCCCTTTTCGGCCCTCCGTGACGATCCAGGGCACCGGGGCTTCCATGAGGGCCCGCTTGGCCTCCAGGACGTTCACGAAGCCCACGGGCATCCCCAGGACCAGGGCGGGCCTCGCCCCTTGCCGGATGGCCTCCACCAGGGCGAGGAGGAAGGTGGGGGCGTTCCCCACCCCCACGATGGCCCCGTCCAGAAGCCCCTTTTCCCAGGCGTAGGCCACCGCCGCCTCGGCCCGGGTTCCCCCCGTGGCCTTGGCCCTTGCCACCACCTCAGGGTGGGCGAGGAGCTCCACCACCTCGTTGCCGAAGAGCCTGAGCCTTTCCGGGTTTAGGCCGCAGGCGATCATCCGGGCGTCCACCAGGATCCGCGCCCCCGCTTGGATGGCCTTTAGCCCCGCCTCCACCGCCCCTTGGCTAAAGCGGGTGAGCGCCTTGTACTCAAAGTCGGCGGTGGCGTGGATCATCCGGCGCACCACGGGCCACTCCAGGGGGGAGAAGCCGTGGGGCCCCGCTTCCTGGTCCACGATGCGGAAGCTCTCCTCCTCTATGGCCCGCCCTTTTTCCGTCATCTGGTGGGCAGGGTTTTTCTGCGCCTTGATCAGGTCATCCACGGTACACCTCCCTGTCGGGCCAGGCGGCGAGGCACCGCCCCTCGTCAAAGTCGGTGAGGGCCACGCTCACGAAGGGCCTCTCCCCGATGTAGGCCTGGAGCTTCTCCTGGGCCAGGCGGACGAGGTTCACGAAGAAAAGCTCCAGGCCCTCTTCTAAGGCGATCTCCAGGAAGCGGCGGGCGGTGGCCGCCCCCTCCGCCTCCTTGAGGGCCTTAGGGCTTGCCCCCGCCTCCTTGAGGAGGGAAAGGAGGAGGGAGAGGTTCACCTCGCCCCCGGCGGCGTGGGTCATGGTCTTGCCGTCGGCCATCTTGGAGATCTTCCCGATCATTCCCACGACGCGCACCACCTCTACCCCCACCTTCCTGGCGGCCCGGAGGACGTCCCCCACGAAGTCCCCCATCTCTATGAAGGCCATCTCCGGGAGGTGGGGGAGGAGCCTTTGGGCGAAGCGCTCGCTCTTGCCCCCCGTGGTGGCGGCGATCTCTAAGAGCCCGTTCGCCCGCGCCACCCCCACCGCCTGGACCACGCTCATGCGGAAGGCGCTGGTGGAGTAGGGCTTCACCACCCCCGTGGTCCCGAGGACGGAGAGCCCCCCGAGGATCCCGAGCCTGGGGTTTAAGGTCTTCTTGGCGAGCTCCTCCCCGCCGGGGATGGCGATGGTGACGGCGAGGGGCCTTTCCGTCACCTCCCGCACCGCTTCCCAGATCATCCGCCTGGGCACGGGGTTGATGGCGGGCTCCCCCACGGGCACCCCGAGGCCGGGCTTGGTCACCACCCCTACCCCCTCGCCCCCCTCGAGGCGGTCTTCGCTCGCAAAGCGCACGAAGGCCTGGATCTCCGCCCCGTGGGTCACGTCGGGGTCGTCCCCGGCGTCCTTGATCATCCCCACCAGGACCCCGTCCCCCTTCCTTTCCAGGCGGAAGACCCGGAAGGGTTGCCGCCACCCCGCGGGAAGCCAGATGTCCACCACCTCCGGGGCTTCCCCGAGGAGGGCGAGGGCCGCGGCCTTGGCCGCCGCGGCGGCGTTTGCCCCCGTGGTGAAGCCGATGCGGCTTCCCTTCTTGTCCCGGGGCGGGGGGTAGGGGTGGCTCATGCGGGCCTCAGGGCGTAGAGCCTCAAGGAGACCAGGAGGCCGAAGAGGCCGAGGCCTAGGGGTAGGGCGAAGGCCTCGAGGTCCACCCCCCCGAGCTCCGCCAGGGCCAGAACCAGGGCCACGGCCACCACCGCCCACCCGAGGAGGCGGCTCGCCTCTTCCGCCCTTCGGGAGTCCTTGGCCAGGTTCTGCAGACGGCTCGCCAGAAGCCCGTCCACCCCGTCCACGAGGAGCATCCCCAGGGTGAAGAAGGCCCCGAGGCGCAAAGGGGAGAGCTCGGCGGAAAGGGCCAGGGCGGAAAGCTGGCTCGCCGTCTCAAACCCGAGGCCGAAGAGGACCCCGAGGAGGAGGGGGTTGAGGAGGGGAAGCCCTTTCGGGGGGGTAGGAGGGGTGGGCTTGAGGAGCCGGTAGAGGTTCAGGGCCGCCACCAAGAGGAGGAGGAAGGCGGGGAGGTGGAGGGCCTCGAGGTCCACCCGCCCGAGGAGGCTTGCCGCGGGGAAGGCCAGGAGGGTGACCACCCCCCCGTGCCCCAGGGCGAAGAGGACGCCGTTAAGGGGCGAGGGCCTCACCCGGGAAAGCCCGTCCACCGCCGCCAGGTGGTCGGGGTCCACGCCGTGGCGCATCCCCAGGGCCACGGCCAGAAGCTCGAGGCCCGTCACGGGGCACCTTCCTTTTG
Source organism: Thermus thermophilus HB8 (assembly GCF_000091545.1). Lineage (GTDB taxonomy): Bacteria > Deinococcota > Deinococci > Deinococcales > Thermaceae > Thermus > Thermus thermophilus. The sequence goes on along the minus strand of NC_006462.1, from coordinate 43,318 downwards.
GTGGGAGGAAACGCGGGGCTTAAACCGGAACCCGAGGGTGTTTTCCATGCTTGCCTCCTTTCGCCCCTGCTCGGGGGCAGGTGAGGCGCGCACCGGGGCGGGTATCCGGGCTTCCGGCCAAGACGCTAGGCCTGTGGCTTAGGGCCGGTTACCGTTGCGGCACAGCGCCGGACTTTCACCGGTCTTCCCCCTTTTGCGCCCCAGGACATCCGGGCCCTGGGGCACCCCGGCCGCTCTCGCCCCTGTTTTACCCCGTTGCCTCCTCCCCGTCAAGGGCGAGGCGGACGAGCACCCTCCTGGGCCAGTCCACCGCCACCGCGCTTCCCGGGGGCACAAGGCCGTCCTCCCCCAAGGCCCTGAGCACCGCCCGCACCACCCCCCCGTGGGTGAAGAGGACCGCAGGGGCTTTAAGCCCCTCCAGGAAGCGGAAGACCCTTTCCTGGAAGGCCGAGAGGCTTTCCCCTCCCGGGGGGTGGAAGCCCTGGAACCTTAGGAGGGCCTCCTTGTAACGGGGGTCCAGGGTCTCCCAAAGGGCCCCCTCCAGCGCTCCGAAGTGGATCTCCCGAAGCTCGGGGTAGAGGCGGGGGGAAAACCCCGCAAGCTCCGCCGTCCGCCTCGCCCGGAGGAGGTCCGAGCTGAAGGCGGGAAGAGAAGGAAGCGCCCCCTTGAGCCTTCGCGCCTGGGCCTCGCCCTCCGCCGTGAGGGGGAGGTCCGTCCAGCCGAGAAGCCTTCCCTCCCGGTTCCAGAGGGTCTCCCCGTGGCGCACGAGCCAGAGCTCCATGCCCTTAGGGTAAGCTTTTCCCCGTGATGGACCCGGAGGTCTTCGCCCAAGCCCGGCTCCGCATGGACCAGCTCACCAAGCCCCCCCGCGCCTTGGGCTACCTGGAGGAGGTGGCCCTGCGCCTCGCCGCCCTCCAGGGCCGGGTGAAGCCCGAGCTCGGGCGGGGGGCGGTGGTGGTGGCCGCCGCCGACCACGGGGTGGTGGCCGAGGGGGTCTCGGCCTACCCCCAGGAGGTCACCCGGCAGATGGTCCTGAACTTCCTCCGCGGGGGCGCCGCCATCAACCAGTTCGCCCTGGCGGCGGACTGCGCCGTCTACGTCCTGGACGTGGGGGTGGTGGGGGAGCTTCCCGACCACCCGGGGCTTCTCAAGCGCAAGGTGCGCCCGGGGACGGCGAACCTCGCCCAAGGCCCCGCCATGACCCCGGAGGAGGCGGAGAGGGCCCTCCTGGCGGGCCGCGAGGCGGCGAGGCGGGCCATCGCGGAAGGGGCCACCCTCCTCGCCGCCGGGGACATGGGCATCGGCAACACCACGGCGGCGGCCGCCCTCACCGCCGCCCTCTTAGGCCTCCCTCCCGAGGCCGTGGTGGGCCGGGGGACGGGGGTGGGGGAGGAGGGCCTGAGGCGGAAGCGCCAAGCGGTGGCCCGGGCCCTCGCCCGCCTCCATCCGGGCATGGGTCCCCTCGAGGTGGCGGCCGAGGTGGGGGGGCTTGAGCTTGTGGCCATCGCCGGGATCTACCTCGAGGGGTACGAGGCCGGGCTTCCCTTGGTCCTGGACGGCTTTCCCGTGACCGCGGGGGCCCTTTTGGCCTGGAAGATGGCGCCGGGGCTTAGGGACCACCTCTTCGCCGGCCACCTCTCCCGGGAGCCCGGCCACCGCCACCAGCTGGAGGCCCTGGGCCTGAGGCCGCTTTTGGACCTGGACCTCGCCCTGGGGGAGGGGACGGGGGCGGTCCTCGCCATGCCCCTTCTCCGGGCCGCGGCCCGCATCCTCCACATGGCCACCTTCCAGGAGGCGGGGGTTTCCCGGGGGTGAGGCCCCTGTGTATGATCTCTTCATGGGGCGCTGGGAGCTGGAACGGGCCTGGGACCTCCTGGAGGAGGGGGATCTCCTCGAGGCCTTGGAGCACGCGGAGCGGGCCTACCGCAGGCACCCCAAGGACCCGGAGGCCCGGTTCCTCTACGGCTACCTCCGCTTCACCTCGGACGGGGCCTACGAAGGGCTCCGCCTCATGGAACTTGGGGCCAAGGCCATGGGTGGGGAGGCCTGCGCCGAGCTTTGGCGGATCTACGGCACGGAGTTTCCCGCCCACCTCCTGGACTTGGCCCGCTTTCTGGAGCGGCGGGGCCTCCCTCTCCCGGGGGACACCGCCTGGGCGGAGGCCGTTCTGGAGGAGCAGGGGCTTCCTCCGGAGGTGGCCCGGGAGGTGGAGCGGTGGCTCTACCAGGAGGACATCCCCTCCCTGGAAGGGTTTTTCCGCAAACGCCCTTCCCCCTATCCGGGCTACCTCCTGGTGCGCCTGTACCTGGCCCGGGGGGCCTTCCTTAGGGCGCAAGGCCTCGCCGGGGAGCTCGGGGAGGTGTGGGGCGGGGACTGGAGGGTGGAGCTGGCCCGCCTCCTCGCCCGTTTCCCCCAGGAGGGGCCGTCCCTGGCGGAGGAGGCCCGGCCCCTCCTCGCCCGGCGCCCCAAGGACCCCCACCTCGCCGAGGGGCTCGCCCTCCTGGCCCTGGGTGTGGGAGAGGGGAGGGTGGCCCTGGAGCTGGACCGGGCCTTTGACCCGCCCCTAAGGGCCCGGTTTCCCCACCTGGAGGAGCCTCTGGAGGCGGAAGAGGAGGGGAGGCCCCTGGTTCCCCTGGGGCTCTTCCTCTCCCCGGGCCGGGCCGACGTGTCCCCTCCACCCTTCGCTTGGGAGGCCTTCCGGTCCTGGCTTCCCCGCCTGGGGCTAGGGGAGCTCACCCTTTGGGGCCGCCCCTTCCTGCGCTCGGGCCTCCTTTCCCCGGAAGACGTGAGGCAGGAGATGAGGGAGGGGGTGATGCGCCTCCGCTTCCTGGAGGAGGGGAGGCCGCCCTTCGTGCCCTTGGCGAGCCTCGGGGAGCTCCTCGGGGCCTCCCCGGAGGAACGGGAGGCGGCCTCGGCCGCGGCCTCCCCCGGAGAGCTGGCCCACTTCCGCAAGGCCTTCCCCGATAGCCTCCTCCTGGAGCTCTACGCCCTCCTATACCGGCCCTTTGGGGATTGGCCCGAGGGGCGGGTGCGCCGCCTGCTGCGGGAGGAGCTCCCCTGGGGGGTGAGGGAGGCCCTGCGCCTACGCCTGGAGCTCGGGCGGGACCCCCTCGCCCCCCTTTCCCCTCCCGAACCCCCGCCCGGGGACCTATGGCCGGAGGAGTTCCTCTTCACCTGGCTCCTCCTGGCCCCGCCCGAGGAGGAGGTGGAAGAGGCCTTCCTCGTCCCCCCCGGGAACCGGGCCGTGAACCTGGACTGGCTCAACGTCTACCCCCTCCGCGTCCGCCGCCTCGAGGCGCAAAGGCCCTGGCGGAAGGAACCCCTTCCTGAGGGGGGCGGTCTGGAGGACTGGGCCCGCCGCCTGCCCCTTAGCCTCAGGACCTTTTGGCTTGTCGAACTGGAGGTGGATGAGGGCATGGGGCTGGAGGACCTCCTGGACCCGGAAACCCTTCGGGACCTCCTGGAGGGGCTAACCCCCGGCGCCCGCTCCCTCCTCGCCCGCCTCGTCCGGGAGGGAAGGCTTCCCCTTTCCCAAGCGGAGGAAAAAGCCCTTGCCCAACTGGAGCGGCGCTTCCTGGCCTTCGTGGGGGCCGGGGAGGTGGGCCTTCCTGGGGACCTGAGGCGGGCACTTTTCCGTGCGCTTTAGGTGCTCCGAGACCTCCGCCTCGCCCTGGCCCTCCTCACGGTGTTGCCCCTGGCCCCTAAAGGGGTCGGGGAGGAGGACTTCAAGCGGAGCGTGGCCTTCTTCCCCCTGGCGGGCTACCTCCTGGGGCTCCCCCTGGCCCTCCTCGCCCTCTTGCCCCTCCCTCCAGGGCTTTCCGCCGCCCTGGGGGTCGCCCTCCTCCTCGGCCTCACGGGCTTCCTGCACCTGGACGGCCTTTTGGACCTCGCGGACGCCCTCCTCGGGGCGAGGCCCAGGGAGGAGCGCCTGAGGATCCTCAAGGACCCCCACCTGGGGGCCTTCGCCTTCGGGGTGGGGGGGGTCTACCTCCTCCTCCTCTTCCAGGCCCTGGCCCTGGTGCAAGACCCCCTCTTCCTCCTCCTCTTCCCGGGGTGGGCCCGCTTCGCCTTCCTCCCCTTCCTCCACCGCTACCCCCTCTTGGGCCCGGGGATGGCCGCCTTGGTCCGGGGGGGGCCCTGGCCCTTTGCCCTCCTTCCCGCCCTGCCCTTCCTCCTCCTCTACCCCCTTCCCGCCCTCCTCGCCCTCCTCGCCGCCTGGGGGGTGGCCCGCCTGGCCTGGGCCCGCCTCGGGGGGCTGAACGGGGACGCCCTCGGGGCCATGATCGCCCTGGGGGAGGTGGTCCTCCTCCTGGCCCAGGCCCTGCTTGGGCCGGCTCCTTCCTCCCGTGCCGGGCCTGGTTTACCATAGGGCTATGTCCGAGGACCGCCTCCTGGAGCGCTTGGAGAAGCTGGAGGGGGTGGTGGAGACCACCGTGGCCGTCCTCCCTCCCCTAATCCAGGACCTCTCCCGGCGCATCGACGCCCTGCGGGAAGAGGTGAAGGCGGAGCTCAGGGAGCGGGAAGCCCGGCTGGAGGAGCGCTTCCAGGGCTTGGAGAAGCGGATCCAGGAGGTGGAGACCAAGCTGGAGAGTCGGATTCAGAACCTGGAGGCCAGGCTGGGGCGGCAGATCCAGGAGACGGAGACCCGGCTGGGGACCCGGATCCAGGAGGTGGAGGCCAAGCTGGAGGGGCGGATCCAGGGGGTGGAGGCCAAGCTGGAGGGGCAGATCCAGGGGGTGGAAAACCGACTGGAGGCCCGGATCCACGCGGTGGAAACCAAGCTGGAGGGGAAGATCCAGGAGGTGGAGGCCCGACTGGAGGGGCGGATCCAGGGGGTGGAGGCCAAGCTAGAGCGGCAGATCCAGGAGACGGAGACCCGGCTGGGGACCCGGATCCAGGAGGTGGAGGCCAAGCTAGAGCGGCAGATCCAGGAGACGGAGGCCCGGCTGGGGACCCGGATCCAGGAGGTGGAGGCCAAGCTAGACCGGCAGATCCAAGAGACGGAGGCCCAACTGGAGGCCCGGATCCACGCGGTGGAAACCAAGCTGGAAGGGCGGATCCAAGAGGTGGAGAACCGACTGGAAGCCCAGATCTTGGCCTTGCGCCAGGAGATGAAGGCCGAAATCGGTTCCGCCTTCAACAGGGTGATGCTCTATCTCACGGCCGTGGGGGTGGTACTGGCCCTTCTTTCCGTCTTCTTCCGCTAGGGCCTGTCCCTTTGCGGGGTAAGCTTTTTCCGTGGAGGAGCCCAAACGCCAAAAGCCCTACGCCAAGCCCCAAGGAGAGCGACGAGGTCTCCTTTTGGTCTACACCGGGGACGGGAAGGGCAAGAGCACGGCCGCCTTCGGCCTTGCCCTCAGGGCCCATGGCCGGGGGCTTAAGGTGCGGATTTTCCAGTTTGTTAAGCATGGAACCGCCCGCTTCGGGGAGCACCGGGCCTTCGCCCTCCTAGGCATCCCCATAGAAGGCCTGGGGGACGGGTTCACCTGGAGGAGCCGGGACCTCGCCCGCTCCGCCGCCTTGGCCCAGGAGGGGTGGGGGCGGGCCAAGGAGGTCCTCCTCTCCGGGACCTACGACCTGGTGGTCCTGGACGAGGCCACCTACCCCCTGCGCTACGGCTGGGTTTCCCTGGAGGAGTTCCTGGAAGTCTTGCGGGCGAGGCCTCCCCACGTCCACGTGGTGGTGACGGGGCGGGGCGCCCCCGAGGCCCTCTTGGAGTTGGCCGACACGGTGACGGAGATGCGGAAGGTGAAGCACGCCTTTGACCAGGGCGTCCCCGCCCAGAGGGGGATAGAGCACTGATGCGCCTTCTCCTCGCCGCCCCCCACTCGGGCGCCGGCAAGACCACGGTCTCCCTGGCCCTTCTCCTCGCCCTTAGGGCGAGGGGCCTAAGGGTGCAGCCCTTCAAGGTGGGGCCGGACTACATTGACCCCACCCACCTGGAGAAGGCCGCCGCCAGGAGGCCCTACAACCTGGACGGCTTCTTCCTGGACGAAACGGGCCTCCTCGCCCTCTTCCGCCACGGGGCGAGGGGGGCGGACTTCGCCCTGATTGAGGGGGTGATGGGCCTCTTTGACGGGAAGGACCCCCGGGGAGAGGTGGGCTCCACCGCCCAGGTGGCTAGGCTCCTTAAGGCCCCCGTGGCCCTGGTGGTGGACGCCAAGGGGATGGCGGGCTCCATCGCCCCCCTCGCCCTGGGCTTCCGGGACTTCCACCCCGGGGTGCGGGTGGTGGGGGTCTTCGCCAACCGGGTGGGCTCGGAGCGGCACGCGGAGATCCTGAAGGAGGCCCTAAAGGCCGTGGGCCTCCCCCTCTTGGGCTGGCTTCCCCAAGACCCCGCCCTCGCCCTCCCAGAGCGCCACCTGGGCCTGGTCCTGGCCGGGGAGGTGGCCCCGCCCCTCGAGGCCCTGAGGCGGGCCTTCCGCGTGGACCTGGAAGGGGTCCTCCGCCTCGCCGCCTCCGCCCCGCCCCTCCCCGAGGCCAGGCCCTTCCTCCCCCCGAGGCGCCCGCCCCGGGCCCGGGTGGCCTACGCCTGGGATAAGGCCTTCTCCTTCTACTACCCCGAGGCTTTGGAGCTTCTTGAGGCCTTGGGGGCGGAGCTCGTCCCCTTCAGCCCCCTCGAGGACGAGGCCCTCCCCAAAGCCCACGCCCTCCTCCTCGGGGGCGGCTACCCAGAGCTCTTCGCCGAAAGGCTTTCCGCGAACGTGGCCCTGCGGGAGGCCATCCGCCGCTTCCCCGGCCCCATCGTGGCCGAGTGCGGGGGGTACATGTACCTCTCCCAGGGCCTCTGGGTGGGGGAGCGCTTCTTCCCCATGGTGGGCCTGGTCCCGGGGGAGGCCCGCATGGCGGAGAGGCCCGTCCTCGGCTACCGGGAGGTGGAGGCCTTGCGGGATAGCCCCGTGGCCCGAAAGGGCCAGGCCTTCAAGGGGCACGAGTTCCACTACGCAAGGCTTCCCGCCTCGCCAAGCCCCGCCTGGCGCCGCCTGGGCGGAGAGGAGGTGGAGGGGTACACCGACGGGCGGGTGCTGGCGAGCTTCGTCCACCTCTACCTCCCCGCGAAGCCCGAGGGGGTGGAGCGGCTCCTCGGCCTGGCCTCGAGGGGCAAGGCTGCCGGGGCCTCCTAGGTAGGATCGCGGATCGGGGACCGGAGGGCCCTCTTTAGGGCAGGGAGGGCTGTTGGGATCGCCTTTTGTTTCTGGGACGCGCCGCTCTTTCGCCGACAACGTGTACGGGGCGTGGTCCGCCCTCCTGCCGTTGGACCGCCGCTTTACGCCGCACAAGACGTTCTCCAGGCGAGAGCCCGGCCGCTTGGGGATTCCCCGGCTCCGGGTTGTTGCTCACCGCACCGCGGATCGCCACCCGGTAAGGCCTGGTCCATCCACCTACCCTCCGTCCGGATCACGGGCTTTAGCCGGGGTCCGAAGGAGCGGGGCGCAGGGCCAGGCCCGTCCCCTGGTTCACCGCCAGGTGCCGGGAAGGCCGCTTAAGGACTCCTCCAGCCTCCGCCATCCCGCCTGCCCCAGGAGCTCCTCCAGCTTCCCCCCGCGCTCCACGGTGCCCAGGACCCCTCCGAAGACGGGGTCCCGCCAGAAGGCCCCCGTGTCAAAGGACTGCTTGTAGAGGCGGAAGGTCTCCCCGGTAGAGGGGTCGCGGGCATAGGTCTGGTCGGAAAGAAGGTTGGCCCAGGAGCGGCTCATCCAGGAGTTGAACTCCTCCCCCTCCTTGAGCATCCCCAGGACCATCCGCGTGAGCTCGGCGCTCGCTTGCCGGCTCCGCTCCGCCTCCAGGGCCGCCCAGCGGGGGTTCATGGAGAAGCCCAGCATTACCCCCGAAAGCGCCCCCGTCTCTCGGGCCAGGGCCTCGGAGGGCCCGTGCAGCAGGACCGCCTCCAGGGAAAGGGCGCAGTGGGCGGAGGAGGCGGCGGGGGAAGGCAAGAAAAACCCCCGGGCCCGGGCCTCCACCGTGGCCTGCCGCCGGAGGCCCCCCTGGGCCGCCCAGAGGCCCAGGACTTCCCGCCAGCTCTGGAACTGGTCCCCGGGCCGCCCCATGGCCATGAGCATGGACTGGTTCATCTGCTGCTCCCAGGCCCAGCGCACCCCCTCCAGGTAGCGGGCCACCCGGCTGGTCCCCCGGAGGGGCTGGACCTTGGAGACCTGCCAGGGGGCCCCCGTTTCCCAAGCCCAGAGTCCCTGGGCCAAGAGGGCAGGGACCTCCCCGGAAGACCCGGCGCAGAGGTACCCCGGGACCTGTCCCAGCTGGCCGTTCCAGAGGAGGATGGTGCTCGGGTTGCCGCCGAAGGGCGTGGCGACGGCCATGGCCTCCAGGTAGATCACGTCCCTGCGGAGGACCACTCCCCCCTTGGTGAGCTGGAAGGCGGGGGCGCGCAGGGTCCCGCCCTTGGCCACCACGCTTCCCTGGAAGGCGTACCCCTGGGGCACGGGCAGGTAGGCTGCCGGAACGCCCAGGAGGGGGTCCATAAGGGCCTCCGTCCGGTAGGGCACCCGGTCCTTTGGGGCCACGAACTCCAGGGAGCGGAGAAGCCCCCTCACCTCCTGCCGCTTTCCATCGGGAAGGTCCTGGGGCAGGTAGGCGCTCACGGCGAGGAGGGTCTTGGGGCCGGGCAGGAGGAGGTGGATGGCCTCGTAGCGGAGGCCGGAAAGGGCCGCCTGGACCTGCGGCTCCAGGGCAAAGAGGACAAGGTCCCCCATGGCTCCCTGGGTGAAGACCAGGGGATAGGCCAGGCCCTGGGCCCAAAGCATGAGGCCCCCTGAGGCCTGCCTGAAGTGGAGGGTGGCCTGCCCCCCGCCTATGCGCTTCGCCTCCTCCAGAAGGGGCTTGACCGCTTCCTTGGGGCTTTTCTGGGGCATGCCCCGCACCAGGACCACGCTCTCCAGGTCGGTGAAGAGGAGGCCTCCCGGGGAGAGGCTCACCCTCCACCCCTCCGGCAGGTCCACGGCAAAGCCGTGCAGGAGGTCCACCATCCGTTCGGCCCCCGCCGGGCCAGGCCACGCGCAAAGCAAGAGCAAAAGAACCAGCTTCCTCATCCCCTTGCCTCCTCCCATAGCTTCCGGAACTCGGGGTCCAGGGGGTTGTACCGCCCCCCGCCTCCCCGCAGGTGCACCATGTCGTGGGGGAAGAAGAGAAGCCACCAGAGGGCAAGGCCGAGTCCCAGGGCGAAGAGGACGGTCCCCAGGCCCTCGGGGAGGAGGAGCCCCGCCCCCGCCAGGGCCAGGGCCCCGTAGATCCGCCGGAAGTGCCTCCGGTAGACCCCCAGGGCCCAGGCGTGCACCCCCTCGGCCTCCCGGGGAGGGTAGAGGCTCCCCAGGAACCAGACCCGGCCCCGCTGGCCCAGGAGGTAGTCCTCCAGCCCCTCCACCTCCCGCCAGCCCACCCCCAGATGGGCCAAGACCTCGTCCCACCCGGGAAGCCCCAGGGGAAGGGGAAGCCCATCCCCGCCGAAGTCCAGCCGGAGCCGTCCCAGGAGGGGGTCAAGCCTCACGCCCTTCAGGGCCCCCCGGGGATAAAACCTGCCCTCGTAACGGAGCCCCTCGGGCTCGAGGGCCACGGCGTACCCCGTGCGGCGGAAGTGGAGGGCGAAGGCCCCGAGGAGAAGCACCCCCAGGAGAAGGCTCCAAAGCTCCCGCGCCCAGAGCGCGAAGGCCAGGAGGGAGGCGCCGAGGAGCAGGGCCCACCAAAGCCGCCAGCGCGCCCAGGCCGGAAAGGCCAGCTCTTCCATGGCGCCCCCTACTCCCACCCGATCCAGGCCGCGAAGGCCCGCAGGTTCTCCTCAAAGAGGTCCAGGAAAGCCCTTATGGCCCCGTCCGCCACCCCGCCTGCCAGGTCCAGGTCCGCCTCCAAAACCGGGTCCCCTTCCTCGTCCAGGTAGGCCCGGGAAAAGCGCTTTTCCCGGTTCCACTCGTTCACCCGCTCCAGGCTGGGGGGATTGTCTGTGGAAAACCCCGCGTAGAGCAGAAGGCTCTCGCAGCTTCCTTCCCGGCAGTCCTGGAGAAAGAGCACCGCCCTGAGACCTGCCAGCCGCAGGTGGAAGTAGACCCTTCCCCCCTCCTCCACCCGCTCGTAGCGGTAGGAGCCGGCCTTGAGGAGGGCCTCCATCTCCCCGGGGGTAATCCCCGTGCGCACCCCCTGGGCGAGGGCCGGGACCAGGATCAGGGCCAAGAGGAAGAGGCGGGCCATCACCGCACCTCCCTCAGGGTGTGGCGGACGCAGGGGTTGGCCTTCTTGGCGAGGTCGCAGTAGACGTAGTAGGCCATCCAGCCGTCAGGGCGGTAGGCGATCTCCAGGCGCATCTCCTCGTCCTGGTAGCGGTAGACGATAAGCCCCCCCTGGTCGGACCGCTCAAGCTCGAGGCCCCCCATCTCCCGCCGCCCCGTGTGCCAGACCGGGGGCAGAAGGGCGTCCTCCCCTTCTTGCAACCCGAGGCCGTCCAGGAGGTAGGTGGCCTCCTCGTCGCCCCTCGGGTCTTCCACCACCTCCGTCACCGCCCAGCGCCCAGAGCCCTGGGGCGCGATGCGGTAGCGCAGACCTCCCACCGCCACGGCGAAGCGCTTCCCGTCCCCCACCTCCTTGCCGTAGCGGAGCTCCACCACCCGGTCGGCGGGCGGGGTGAAGGCCGGGCGCGGGGCGGGGGAGGTGGCCCGAGGCGGGGAAGCCCCCTGGCCCATGGGCGGGGTGGGGGAAACAAGGGGTGGGGGAGATCCTTCCCCTCCCCCGGGGCCGGGCGGGGTGGGGAAGGGGTTCGGGGGAGGGGTCCCCGGTCCCGGGGGGAAGCCGGGCTGCGAGGGCAAGCCGGGTTGCGCAGGGAAGCCGGGCTGTGTTGGGAAGCCAGGTTGGGTTGGGAAACCGGGCTGCGGGAAGGGAGAAAGACCCGGGCCTCCTCCCCCGATCTGAACCCCCTGAAGCAGGGCCTGGAAGGCCCCCTGGACCTGGGGAAAGGCCTGGGCGGGAGCGGTGAGCTGGAACGCGTAGACCCGCCCGCCCTCTGTGGTGTAGACGGAGAGGTCCACGTAGCTCTGCCCCTGGTAGAGGATTTGGGACTGGACCCCGAGGGCCGGCCTCCCCCCCATGGAGAGGCCCGAGAGGGGCTGGCGCTGTACCCGGAAGCCCTGGGCCTGGAGCTGGGCGTCCAGCTGGGCCAGGCGCTGGAGGTTCTGCCGGTGGAAGGCCTGGAGGTCCCCCTGGAAGGGGTAGGAGACGGCGTAGAGCTCAGCCCCCGAGGGGTGGAGGAAGGCCGCCGCCATCCCTCCCTGGACCGGCATCTCCCCCGCGGGCTCAAACCCCGCCGGGACGGGGAAGCTCATCCCCAGGGCTGGGTTCTGGTAGACCTGCCCCTGGCTGGGAGGGCCTGGGGGCATGGTCGGGGCCATGGGGCCCGGAAGCCCCGGGCCCGGGGGAAACTGGGCCCAGGCCCAGGCCAGAAGGGTCCATGTCGCCACAAGGAGCTTTTTCATCCCCCACCTCCCCTAAAGCCCTGAGCTACCGCCAGCGGGCGCCCATATCCCGTGAGCCCTCCCCTGAGGGGAGCCAGTTTCCTGCGGCCTTGGCTGAGAGTCCTTCATGTCACCCTCACCTTCCCTTATCCTCGTTTCCGGAGCCTTACGAACTCCTTAAACAGGCCCCTGGAGATCCGGAAAGTTTCAGGACCCCCTGTTGGTTCCCTGGACAGAGGGTTGGCGGGAGGCTGAGAGCGGGGGTGCGAGTTCTGCGTCGTCCGTCTTTGTAGTCCAGGGTGGCCCCCGTGAGGTTCACACGGCTGTCTCACACGGCTGTCGGGGGTGTAGCGGATCTCCACGGGGCCCACCGTCTTGGGGTTGGGGCTGATCCCCCCTGCTCCACCGTGAAGGTGCCCGAGAAGGCGGCGTAGTCCAGGACGTTGACCTCGTAGTTGAAGGGCACGTTGCAGACGGCAAGGCCCAGAAAGAGCCCTGCCCAGAGCCAGTCTTTAACGAGAAGCCCGTACCCCTTGCCCTTACGCATACTGCCTCACTTTCCAGGACCCCTGGGGCCCTACCTCCGTCCCCCTCAGGGGGGCTTACACGGCGCTTAAACGGGGTGGGGGAAGACGGATCCGGGGCCTTTGGGAGTCGCGGAGGCCGGGGCATCGGGCTAGAATGTTTACGTCCATGGCCCTGGCCTGGCAGAGCCCGGTCTACTTGGAGCGGAAGAGGCTTTTGGACCTTCTCCCCGAGGAGCCGGGCTTCGCCGTATGGCTCGAGGCCCCCGCGGGCTTCGGCAAGAGCGTCCTTGCGGGGCAGCTCGCCGCTAGGCTTGGCCTCCGCACCCTCTGGGCGAGCGCCCTCTTGGGGGAGCCCCGGGACCTCCTGGCCCAGGCGCTGGGCCTTCCCCGGGAGGCCCCCTGGGGGGCGGTGGTGGCCGCCTTGGGGGAGGCGCCCTCCCTGGTGGTCCTCGAGGACCTCACCGGGGAGGAGGCCCTCTCCCCCCTCCTCCGCACCCTCCCCTGCCTCCTCGTCCTGGCAAGCCGCAGGCCCCTCCCCTACCCCGAGCTCCCCAAGCTCCTCGCCGAGGGGCGGCTCGTCCACCTGAAGGCCCCGGACCTCGCCTTCACCGAGGAGGAGGCGGAGGCCCTCTTCGGGGGGCGGGAGGGGTGGCGGGAGGCCCACCGGGCCACGGGGGGCTGGGCCCTCCCCCTCTTCCTCTCCGCCTTCACCGGAAGGCCCCCAGAGCCCATGGCCCTCCTCCAGGGCCTGCGGGAAAGCCTCTCGGAGGAGGAGTTCCAGGAAGGCCTCCTCCTCGCCGCCCTCCCCCTCCTGCCCGCCGAGAGGGCCCTTCCCGTCACGGAGGGTCTCTTCCAGAAAGGGCTTCTCCAGCGGGTCCCCGCGGGCTACCGCCTCCACCCCCTCCTCCGGGAGATGGCCCAGAGGGCCCTGAGGGCGGAGGTCCAGGAGGCGGTGCGGAAGGCCGAGGGGAGGCTTTCCCCGGAGCTCCTCGCCGAGGCCCTCTTCGGGGCGGGCCTCGAGGAAGAACTCCTCCAGCTCCTGGAAAGCCCCATCCCCCTCCCCATCCCCGCGGAGAAGCTTGCGGCCTGGGAGGGCCTCCTGCGGCGGGGCGGCCCCCGGGCCCGGCTCCGCCTGGGGGAGGCCCTTTTGCAGGTGGGGAGGCGGGAGGGGTTCGCCCTCCTGGAGCCTTTGGCCCAGGGGGAGGACCCCGCCTTGGCCCTTCAGGCCCTCGGGCACCTCGCCTACTACAAGGCCGAGCCCCTCCTGGGGAAGGCCCTCCCCGAGGCCCGGGCCCACCTGGAAAGGGGCCTCGCCCTCCTGGACCGGGTAGGGGGGGAGCTCGCCGGGCGCTTCCTCAACGACGCCGCCCGCGTCCCCTACGAGGAGGGGAGGCCCGAGGAGGCCGAGGCCCTCCTGGAGGAGGCCCTGAGGCGGCTTCCCCCGGGGAGCCCCTACCGCCTCGCCCCCCTCACCAACCTGGCCTTCCTGCGCTTTGAGCGGGAAGGAAGCCTCCTCGGCCGGATCGCCGCCCTGGAGGAGGCCGTGGGGCGCCTCGGGCCCCTCGGGCCCGCCAACCTGGCGGGGCACCTCCGCGACCTGGGGCGGCTCTACCTCCTCCTGGGGGAGCGGGAGAAGGCCCGGGAGCACCTGAGGCGGGCCCAGGAGGCCGAGGGCCACCCCTTGGCCGCCCTCGAGGCCCGGATGCTCCTCGCCCACCTGGAGGAGGACGCCGAGGCCCTCGCCCGCCTCGTGGCCCAGGCGGAGCTCCTGGAGAACCCCTACCTGGTGGAGCGGGGAAGGGCCCTCCTCGCCGGCCTTCGCCGGGACCCCGGGCTTTTGGAGGGCCTTCCGGGCTTCCTCCCCGCCCTCGCCCGGGCCCTCCTCCGGGAAGACCCCGCCCTCCTCCCCCCGCGCCCCGAGGCGCGGGAGGAGAGGCTCTACTGGCACGCCGCCCGCTACCGCCTCCTGCGGGAGGAGGAAGACCTAAAGGCCCTCCTCTCCCTCACGGACGCCAGGGAGCGGGTCCTCCCCGGCCTCGTCCCCTTGGACCTCCTCCCCCGGAAGCGCCCGGAGCTCGCCCGGGCCTACCCCCTGGAGGAGGTCTTAAGGAGCGGCTGGAAGGAGGCCGTGGCCCTGCGGCTTGCCGAGATCCCTCCCCTCCGGGTGGAGGTCCTGGGGAGCTTCCGGGTGAGGAACCCCCTGGGCGGGGTGGAGCTCAAGGGCAAGGCCCGGGAGGTCCTCGCCATCCTCCTCCTGGGCCTTCCCCGGGAGGAGGTGGCCTTCGCCCTCTGGCCCGACCTCTCCGAGGAGGCCGCCCTGAACAACCTCTACGTCTGGCTGAACCGCCTCAGGAAGGCCCTCGAGCCCTGGGGCCTCCCCACCTACCTGGGGGAGGAGGGCTTGAAGCACCTCGCCTGCGACCTCCACGCCCTGGAGGAGGCCCTGAGGCGGGAGGACGCGGAGGCCGCCTTCGCCCTCTACCGGGAGCCCCTCTTCCCCGGCCTGGACCACCCCCTCCTGGACCGGAAGCGGGAGGAGGTCTTCCACCGGGTGCGGGCCCTCTTCCTCAAGAAGGGGGAGCCCAGGTACCTGGAGCGCCTCCTGGAGCTGGACCCCCTGGACGAGGAGGCCCTCCTCCCCCTGGTGGAACGCTGCCTCGCCCGGGGGCAGCGGGCCCGGGCCCTCGCCCACCTGGAGCGCTACCGGCGGAGGCTTTGGGAGGAGCTTGGGGAGAGGCCCTCCCCCGAGGTGGAGGCCCTCCTCCGGGAGCTCGGGGGCTAAGGGGCCGCCCCTCGGGATGCCCGAACCGAGGCCGCGGGGAGGCTCTGGTGCGGGCCCCCAAAGGGCCAGCCCCGCCCCAGGGCCTCGAGGCCCTCCCGGATGGCCAGGATCCCCTCCGGGGTCCTGCGGTAGCGGGCCAGGGCCCTCCGGAAGGCCCCGGCCCGGGCGAAGCCCTCGTCAGGCCCTTGCCCGGGTACTGCCAGCGCCCCTTCCCGTCCCGCTTCACCCGGAGGTAGGGGTAGGGCCCCTGGGGGCGCTTCCGGCGCCCCTTGTTGCCGCAGCGCACCCGGCGCCAGCGGACGGGGAGGGGGCCACGGCCTCCAGGGCCCGGCAGGCCCCCGCGCCTCACCCCTTTGCCCCGTAGGGAAACCGCGCGGCCAGGGCCAGGGCCAGGAGGCTTGCCGCGAAGGGGGGCACGGCCATGAGGAAGCGGAAGGCCGCCTCGGGGTTCGGCCCCGGGTTCTCCCCGCTCACGTAGCCGAAGAGGGGCGTGAGGAGGGCGAAGGCGAGGGCCTGCAGGGGCCCCGAGAGCCGGTTGATGAAGCCGTAGACGCTGTAGTACACCCCCTCCCGCCGCCTCCCCGTGGCCGCGGCGTCCCGGTCAATGACCTCCGCCAGGAGGACGTCCCCGAGGACGAGTACGCCCCCGAAGCCTGTCCCGATCAGGACCCCCACGGGCAGGGCCTCGAGGAGCCCCCGGGGCCAGAGGAGGAGGAGGGCCCCGAGGGCGAGGAGGCCGATGGCCCAAAGCCAGGCCCTCTTGGGCCCCAAGGCGCCGGCGAGGCGGGCCCAGAGGGAGACGGAGGGCAGGGCGGCGAGGAGGACCGAGGCGAAGAGCAGGGCGGTGGCCTCCTCCCCCAGGCCCAGGGCGTGCTTGGCGTAGAAGGGCATGGCCGCCGCGAAGAGGCCCACGGCGAAGAGGAGAAAAAGCGCCGCCAGGGCGTAGATCCAAAAGGCGCGGTTTCCCAGGGTGTACCGGAAGGCGGGGACGAAGGGGAGGGGCTCGGCCTCCCGGGCCCTGGGGTCCTCCCGCACCGAGAGGAGGAAGAGGAGGACGAGCCCGCCCCCCACGGCCCCGTAGAGGAGGGCCATGCCGGGGAAGCCCAGGGCGGCGTACACCAGGGGGGTCAGGGCGATGCTGGCCGTGAGGCCCAGGAAGTAAAACCCTTGGCGCCAGGCGTTGGCCCGGGCCCGCTCCTCCCGGCTTTGGAAGAGCTCGGGGAAGAGGGCCGCGTGGTTGACCCAGGCCAGGGCGGAGAAGGTCTCAAAGAGGAGCATCGCCCAAAGGCCGTACCAGAAGAGCCTTGTCCCCTTCCGGAAGGCCTCCGGCACGCTGAAGGCCAGGTAAAAGGCGAGGAGCAAAAAGGGCAGGCTGAGGAAGAGCCAGGGCCGCCTCCGACCCCACGGGGTCCGGGTGCGGTCCGAGAGGTAGCCGAAAAGCGGGTCGTTCACCGCGTCCCACACGGAGAAGATGAGCCGGGCCAGGGCGAAGGCGCCCGCGGGCATCCCCAGGCGATCCAGGTAGTAGAAGGCCAGGTAGGTGCCGAAGGTTTGGGCGGGGAGGGTGAGGCCCAGGCCCCCTAGGGCGTAGGCCAGGTGGGGCGGCATCACCAGGCCACCTCCAGGGGTAGGATGGGCTCCAGGTACTCCACGCTGAGGACGTGGCGGGACCAGAGCCTCTCCCCCTCCCAGGCCTCCCCCACCAGGCGGTAGGCCCCGGGGGGGATGCGGGCCAGGGCCTCCTGCAGGGGCAGGAAGCGGGCCTGGGCCTCTAGGGGGCTTTCCCAAAGCTCCCCCAGGCTGAAAAACCGCCGCACCTCCCCCGCGTCCAGGGCGATCTCCTCCTCGTGGAGGAGGAGGGTGGCGGGGCCCTCGAGGCGGAGGCGGACCCGGAGGCTTAAGGGCCGGTCCAGGTCGCTTACGAGCCAGGCCTCCTGCAAGGGGGGCCGCCCACCTCCACCCTCTCCCGGTAGGGCACCAGGGAGAGGAGGACGGGGCTGCTGGCCTCCTTCAGGGCGAAGAAGCCCTTCTTGGGAACCCGCTCCACGTCCAAAACCGCCCAGGTGATCCCCTCCCAAGGCTCCACGAACATGAACTGGAAGTAGCCCACCACCTTCCCCTTGGCCCTCCGGTAGGCGTGGACGGCGAACTCTATAAGCCTCGCCTGGTAGTCCTGGGAGCGCTCCACGAACTCCTCAAGGCTTTCCCCCATCTCCACCCTGGCTACCCGGAAGGTCTCGTGGGGCTGGAAGTTGTGGTAGGCCCAGACCTCCCACCTTGGGGGCCAGGCGGCCTCCCCCAGGACCCGCCTTAGGAGCTCCGCCCGGGGCAGGGCCTGGGCCCCGAACTCCGAGGGGAGGGGGGCCCCGGGGAGGGCGAGGAAGTCCCGGTAATGCCCCCGGTACCAGCCGGGGTAGGGGTGCTCGCGGAAGTCCGAGGCCTCCTTCACGGGCCGGGTGGGGTCCGCCGCCCTTAGCGCCGCGGCGAGGAGGGGGCCCAGGGCGTGGCGGTTGTGGGTGGGCTCGTTCTGGGCGCACCAGAGGTAGACGCTGGGGTGGGCCCCCAGGACCTCCACCATGGCCCGGGCCTGGCGCAGGGCCTCCTGGGCGAAGGCCTCGTCCGGGGCGTAGCCCCACTGCAGGGGGAAGTCCTGCCAGACCAGGACCCCTTCCCGGTCGCAGGCCGCGTAGAAGGCGGGGTGGGTCACGTGGGCGTGGACCCGCACGGCGTTCAGGTTCGCCTCCTTGAGGAGGGCCACGTCCTTTTGGGCCATCGCCTCGGAGTAGGCGGCGAGCCACTGGGTGGGGATGGCGTTGGTCCCCCGCAGGAAGAGCCGCTTCCCGTTCAGAAGGAGCCAGCCCTCTCCGTCCACCTCCACGGTGCGGAAGCCCAGGGGGACGCCAAGCCTCGCCCCGAGGAGGTCCGCCTCGAGGCGGAAGAGGTGGGGGAAGCCCCGCTCCCACACCTCCCAAAGCGGCATCTCCGGCAGGTCCCAGACCACCTCCCGCCAGGCCCGCCCCGCCTCCCCCTCGAGGACCGCCTCCCGCTCCAGGGCTTCCCCGGGGAAGTTCGCCGGGACGAGAAAGAGGCGCGCCCGCTCGCGGAAGGGCCTTTGGGCGTCCACCAGAAGGCGCACCCAAAGCCGCCACCCCCCAGCGCGGGGGAAGAGGCGGTGGGCGAGGCCCAGGAGGGCCACCTCCTCCCGGGCCCAGACCTCCACCCCGCCCCATAGCCCCCCGGTCCCCCGCTCCTGGCCCCTCGCCGTGGTCCCCCCGGGGCGGCAGTCGTGCTGGCCGAAGACCCCCTTGATCTGCCGCTTGAACCGGGGCCAGACCCCGAGGGGCTCCTTGGGGGCGGAGACCCTTAGGAAGAGCTCCTTCCCCTTGGGAAGCTCCAGGACCCAGGGGAAGAAGTAGCCCTCGTGCCGGCCCAGGTAGGTCCCGTCCAGCCAGGCCTCCTGGTAGTAGTCCCCAAAGGAAAGGAGGAAGCGCCTGGGCCCCGCCTCGGGCAGGGCGAGGCGGTACCAGCCCACCTCCGCCTCTACCCCCTCCAGGCTCCACTGGTGGGGCAGGGCCACCTCCCGGAAGCCTCCCTCGGGAAGCCCCTCCGGGGCCTCTGCCCCATCCGCCAGAAACCACGCCTTCTCCACCCTCATCCCTCCACCTCCAAAAGGGCCTCGCGGAAAGGGGGGAGGAGGACCCCGCCCTCCTCGGCGGCGTGGGCCTCCCCCTCCACGTGGGCCCTGAGGAGCCGCTTGCCGAAAAGCCTAAGCCGCACCCTTGCCCACGGCCAGGGGAGCTCCCCTTTCCCCTGCCAAAGGAGGCGGAAGCCCCCCTCGGCCGGGAGGAGGCGGAAGCGGTCCAGCCTATAAGGGCCTTCCCCCTCCCCCTCGTCCCAGTAGAGGCGGCCCTCCGCCCCCTCCGCCCCCGGGTAGAGGTGGAGGGCCAGGCCGCCCTCCTCCAGGAGGGGAAGGACGGTCCCGGCCCGCACCAGGAGGGGGATCCGGTCCAGGGGGGCGGGAAGCCGCGCCCAGGTGGGGCCCTGGAGGGCCCGGTCCTCCCCCCAGGGGTACCAGCCGCCCTTGGGCAGGGGCACCTCCTTGGCCCGCGCCCCCTCCTCCAGGACGGGGGCCACCAGGAGGGCCTCCCCCAGGAGGAAGGCCTCCTCCGTGTAGGGCCCCCCCTCCAGGAAGAGGGGCCTGAGGAGGGGCTTCCCCTCCCGGCTTGCCCGGTGGGCCAGGGTGTAGAGGTAGGGGAGGAGGCTTTCCCGCAGGGCCATGGCCCGCCGCACCCCCTCCAGGACCTCCTCCCCGAAGCGCCAGGGCTCCCGGCGCTTGGTCCAGCGGGCGGCGTGGAGGCGGAAGAAGGGGGTGAGGGCCGCCATCTGGAACCAGCGCAGGTAGAGCTCGGGGGAGGGGTTGCCGCTGAAGCCCCCGATGTCCGAGCCCACGAAGTAGACCCCGGAGAGGGAAAGGCCCAGGAGGGCCCGCAAGGTGGTCCTCAAGCCCTCCCAGGTGCTCTCCACGTCCCCCGTCCAGGTCCAGGCGTAGCGCTGCACCCCCGCGTGGCCCGACCGGGTGAGGAGGAAGGGGCGGCGTTCTGGGGCGTGCTTCCGGAACCCCTCCCAGCTCGCCCGGGCCATGAGGAGGCCGTAGAGGTTGTGGGCGAGGCGGTGGTCCCCCCCTTGGCCCTCGAGGGCGTGGCGGGCGCTTGCGGGCAGGGTGGGCTCCCCCCAGGCGGCGAAGAGGGCGGGCTCGTTCATGTCCAGCCAGAAGCCCGCGACCCCCATCTCCAGAAACCCCTTGAGCTTCTCCCCCCACCAGGCCCGGGCCTTGGGGTCGGTGAAGTCGGGGAAGGCGGCGAGCCCCGGCCACACCGGGCCCCGGACCACCTCCCCGGAGGGGAGGCGGCAGAAGAGCCCCTCCCTCAGGCCCTCCTCGTAAGGGGGGAACCCCTTCTCCGCCTTCACCCCGGGGTCCAGGATGAGGACGGTGCGCACCCCCTTCTCTTGGAAACCCCGCACCAGGCCCTGAAGGTCGGGGTAGCGGCCCTCGTCCACGGTGAAGACGCGGTAGCCCCGCATGTAGTCGATGTCCAGGTGCACCGCCCGCAAGGGGAGGCCCCGTTCCAGAAAGCCCGCCACCCTTTCCTCCACCTCCTCCCGGGTCCTGAGCCCCCAGCGGGCGTAGTGGAAGCCCAGGGCCCAGCGGGGGGGCATGGGGGGAAGGCCCGTGAGGCGCACGTAGCGGGACAGGGCCGCCTCCAGGGGGCCGGGGATGAGGTAGTAGCGGAAGGCCCCCCCTAAGAACCCCACCCAGGCCTCCTCCCCCCGGAGGTCGGCGAAGCCCTCGGCGGGGTTCTCGTAGAAGGCCAGGTACCCCCCTTGGGGCAGGAGGGAGAGCCAGACGGGGACGGAGAGGTAAAGGGGGTCCTCCCCGGGGCCGTAGCTTCCCCCCGGGTCCCGGTTCCAAAGCCGGAAGGCCCCGCCCCGGCGGTCCAGGGGGTGGGCCCGCTCCCCCAGGCCCAGCACCCGCTCCCCGGGCGCGAGCCGGACCCGGTGCCGCCACGCCCTTCCCGCCCGCTCCGGGTAGGCCTCCTGCCGCAGGAGCCTGCCCTCCCTGTCCCGGACCTCCAGGCCCTCCTCCCCGAGGGCGAGGGCGAGGCGGCGCGTGCGGAGGAGAAGGACCCCGTCCGGCCCCTGGAGGCGCTCGGGCTCTAGGGGGGAGGCCTCCTCGGCCAGGGCGTAGGGCGGCAGGGCCTCCCCGGGGGACCAGGTGAGGCGGAGGAGGTCCTCCCCCAGGAAGACCGCCTCCAGCTCGGCCTCGGCGAAGCGCACCCTCACCCCGCCGGGAATGGCCTCGAGGCCCTGCACCCTCCCCACCCCCTGCCAGGGGGGAAGGGGGTCCCGGGGCGTCCAGCGGTCCCGCTCCCGGGCGTAGCGGACGGCGAGGAGGAGGATGCCGGGGCCCAGGAGGGCCGCCATCTCCGCCGCGCTCCAGAGCTTCTTCCCAAGGCCTTTTCCGGGAACAGCCACCTTCCACCTCCCTACTCCGCGAGAAGCCGCCTCGCCTCGCAACCCTCCAGGAAGGCCCGGACCCTCTCGGGGGGCACCTTGGGCCTCCGCCAGAAGTCCAGGAGGCCGTTCTCCTCCTGGAAGGTGTCGTAGAGCTGGGTGTAGCAGAACCCGCTCAGGCGGCTTCCGCACGCGGTTTCCAGGTAGCGGAGCGCCTCCCGCAGGAAGGCCTCCTCGTCCTCCGCCTCCCGGTACCCCCAGCCCGGGCCCGGCCCCTTGAGCCTGAGCCCTCCGAACTCCGAGAGGAAGGGGCGCACCCCTGGAGGAAGGCCCGCCAGGGCGAGGGGGCGGCCCATGGGGGCCTCGGGGAGGCCTTCCCCGTACCTACGGGCCAGGACCTCCGGAGGGGCGTAGTCGTGCACGGTGAGGAGGTCCCAAAAGGGCCCGTGCTCAAAGCCGTCGTTGTCCACGAGGAGGCGGGTGGGGTCCAGGGCGCGGGCCAGGAGGAAGGCCCCCTGGAGGAAGGCCAGGGTCTCGGCCCGCCAGGGGGTGAGGCCCCAGCCCTCGTTGAAGAGGATCCAGGCCACCAGGCTGGGGTGGTTCCGGTCTCGCTCCAGGGCCTCGGCGAGCTCGGCGAGGTAGCGCCGGGCCGCCTTGGGGGAGAAGCGGAAGAAGCTCGGCATCTCCGCGAAGACGAGGAGGCCGAGCCGGTCCGCCAGGTGGAGGTAGCGGGGGTCCTCCACCTTCTGGTGCTTGCGCACCCCGTTGAAGCCCAGGGCCTTGGCGAGCGCCGCGTCCCGCCGGAGGGCGGCGAGGCTTGGGGGCGCGAGGTGGCCTTCGGGCCAGAGCCCCTGGTCCAGGACCAGCCTGGGGAAGTAGGGCTCCCCGTTGAGGAGGAAGACCCCTTTTTGGGCGGCCACCTCCCTGAGCCCCCCGTAGCTGTAGACCTCGTCCAGGACCCGCCTCCCGGAGAGGAGGCGGAGGCGCAAGGGGAAGAGGACGGGGGTTTCCGGCCGCCAGAGGAGGCCTTCCGGGTTCCCCTTCGCGGGGAGGCCGAGGAACCCGGAGGCCCTCCCCCCGAGGAGGGGAAAGCGGGCCTCCAGCCAGGGCGCCTCCCCAAGGGGGGCCTCCCCTCTCACCCCGGGGAAGAGGGCCACCTCCACCGCCTCCCCCTCGCCATGGGCCTGGACCTCGAGGTGGAAGCCCAGAGCCTTGAGGTCCGGGGTGAGGCGCAGGGCGGCGATGTGGCTTTCCGGCACCCACTCCAGCCAGACCGGCTGCCAGATCCCGGTGGTGCGGGGGTAGAAGATGCCCCCGGGCTCCCCCAGGGCCTGCTTGCCCCGGGGGGCTTCCGGGTCCAGGGGGTCGTCCTCGGCCCGCACCAGGACCTCCACGGGCCTTTCCAGGAAGGGGGTGAGGTCCAGGCCGAAGGGGGTGTGCCCCCCCTCGTGCTCCAGGACCCGCACCCCGTTCACGAAGACCTCCGCCCGGTAGTCCACGGCCCCGAAGCGGAGGAAAAGCCGCCGTCCCGGCCGGGGCTTGGCCCGCAGGACCTTCCGGTACCAGGCCACCCCCACCCAGGCCTCCCCGACCCCGCTTCCCGGGGCCTCGGGGGGGAAGGGGACGAGGATCTTCCGGTCAAACCGCACCCCGCCGGGCGCCTCGGCCTCGCTTAGGGCGAAGTCCCAGTGGCCCTCGAGGCTCCGCCAGCCGGGGCGCTGGAGGGTGGGCCTGGGGTGGTTGGGGTCCAGCCGCATCCTCACTCCTTGACCTCATGGGGGAAGAGGGCGGTGAGGGCGTAGGCGAGGAGGATGGCCGTCCCGGGGACCACCGCCACCAGGAAGCGGAAGGCCGCCTCGGGGTTCGGCCCCGGGTTCTCCCCGCTCACGTAGCCGAAGAGGGGCGTGAGGAGGGCGAAGGCGAGCCCCACCAGGGCGCCCGCGGCCCGGCCCAAAAGCCCCACCAGGCTGTAGTAGGCCCCTTCCCTGTGGGTTTCCGTGCGCTCCGCGTCCAAGTCAATCACCTTGGCCATCACCACCTCCCCCGTGACCCGCACCCCGGCGAACCCCGCCCCCACCAGGGCCCCGGCGAGGAGGGCCGCGGGGAGGCCTTGGGGCAGGAAGAGGAGGAGGGCCGAGAGGCCCATGAGGAGGTGGGCCAGCCGCCAGGCCCGCTTGCCCCCCAGGCCCCCGCCAGGCGCCCCCAGAGGAGGGCGGAGGGGAGGGCCGCCAGGAAGACGGCGGCGAAGAGAAAGGTGGTGGCCCCTTCCTCCAGGCCCAGGGCGTGCTTGGCGTAGAAGGGGATGGCCGTTTGGAGCGCCATGCGCCCGAACTCAAAGAGGAGGCCCACGAGGGCCACCACCCAGAAGGCCCGGTTGGCCAGGACGAGCCGGAAGGAGGCCCAAAGCCCCAGGCCGCTTCCCGCCCGGGGGTCCTCCCGGATCCCGGGGAAGAAGTAGAGGAAGGCCAGAAGGGCCAGCCCGGCGAAGAGGAGGGCCATGCCGAAAAACCCCACCCGGGCGTAGACCATGGGGGCGAGGGCGATGCCGAGGATGAGGCCCAGAAGCTCCGCCCCCCGCTTCAAGGCGGCGGCCTCGGCCCGCTCCCTGAGGCCCCGGAACATCTCCGGAAAGAGGGCCCCGTGGTTGGTCCAGACCACGGTGGCCAGGGTCTCGTAGAGGAGGATGGCCAGGGCGAAGTAGTAGGGGAGGACGGCCGGGGAGCGGGCCCAGTCGGGCACCCAGAAGACCAGGAGGTAGGCGAGGAGGAAGAGGGGGACGCCGAGGAGGAGCCAGGGCCGCCTCCGGCCCCACGGGGTCTTGGTCCGGTCCGAGAGGTGGCCGAAGAGGGGGTCGTTCACCGCGTCCCAGAGGGCGTAGACCGTCCGGGCCAGGGCGTAGAGGGCGGCGGAGAGGCCGAGCCTCTCCAGGTAGAAGAAGGCGAGGTAGGTGCCGAAGCTCTCGGAGACAAGGGTCAGGCCGAGCTGTCCCGAGGCGTAGCGCCGCTTCTTCATCGCCCCGGCCTCCTTAAAAAAGGGCCTCCCTCACCGCGCGCCAGGTGAGGGGGTGGAACTCGGCGAGGACCCGGCGCACCTCGGGGTGGGAGAGGGCGAAGTAGTCCGCTTCCCGCGTCGGCCAGTCGGGGAGGGCCCGGCCCTCGGGGGTGGGCAGGGCGCTGTGGTGGACCAGGTAGTAGAGGCCCGGGGGGAGGTGGGCGAGGTCCAGGTAGAAGCCGAGCCGCTCCTCCGGGGGGAGGCCGTAGGGGTCAAGGAAGCGCACCTGGGGGAAAGGGGTCTCGTAGAGGAGGCGCTCCAGCTCGGGGAGGAAGGGAGGGGGGACGCCGAGGCCCTCGAGGCTTTCGGGGACGAGGGGCACGAGCCGGTAGGCCTCGGCCAGGCGCAGGTAGACCTCGGCGAGGTCGGGCCTCAGGACCGCTCCCTGGTGGGCGTCCAGGTGGGTGGGGGAGAAGAGCTTCGCCGCCGCTTGGATCTGGGCCTTTAGCTCCCGCTCCACCTCCTCGGCGCGGGCCTTGCGCCAGAGGGCCTCGAGGCTTTCCGGGAAGTAGCCCGCCTCGTCCCTGAGGCTTTCCCCCTCGGTGAGGGGGCGCATCCTGGGGGCGGGCCACTCGCTGGTGAGCACCAGGTGCACCCCCAAGTCCTCCCCCTTGACCCCGCTCGCCCAGGCCCCTGGGACCATCACGCTCCCCGTGGGGAGGCCCAGGGCCTGGTAGGCCCCGTTCTGGGCGTGGGTCAGGCCCAGGTCGTCGTGGTGGAGGATGAGGACCCGCCGCCCTCCAAGTCCGAGCCGCTCCAAAAGGTCCACGGAAAACCTCCTTTCCCCGCCTGGCTTCCATTCTAGCCCAGGTTCGCGCCTTCCCAAACACGCCCTTTTACCTTCGGGGCTAGGGGGTACTTGACACGACGGAACGGGCGTTTTTTACGCTTTCACAAAGCGAAGTAAGGTGGAAAAGGGGCTTTTTGGGGCAATTTTGGACGGGGTACACCGTTTCAGCGAGGTGCTATAATGCCTTTGTCCGGACCTCCGGACGGGGATCTTGAAAGCCGGTTTTTCCCTTGCGGAAGGCGAATATGCGCTTTTTCTTTTCATCGTCCCTTCCTCTTGTGGCTTTCTATCGGTGTAAACCCTCAAAAACCCCCGTTATTCGCCGTGTGCATATTCCAAGCTTCATCTTTCTCACAAACCCCCCCTCTGGCGGCGCCGTCCAGGACGGGGTTCTTTGGGGGGTCCCGTTGCAAGGGATTGAGCCCCGTAAGGGGATTGCGACACCAGGGTGGGGGAAACCTTCTCCAAGGCCTTCTCCAAGGGTTGCAAGGGATTGAGCCCCGTAAGGGGATTGCGACCGCTTAGGTCCGCCGTCAGGGCGGGCGACGATGGTCGCGTTGCAAGGGATTGAGCCCCGTAAGGGGATTGCGACATGAGCCCCTTTATCTCCCGGTCGTCGTTGACAACCGGGTTGCAAGGGATTGAGCCCCGTAAGGGGATTGATGCTTTGACCCTTCGCGGGCGTGTGGCCTCAAGAGGTACTCCGGGCTCCCGGGCCGGTATCGTGGGGAGCGAGGACCCGCCCGAAGGTGGACGGTGTGGCGGTCTTTGCGGGTTGACCTGAAGGCGAGGAAGGCCTCCTGGCAAGAGGTTCCGCCCGAGGAGGTGGCCTTCGGCGGGCGCTACCGTACGGGGCAGGCGCTTTGGGAGCGGGAAGCCTACCGCGTTGACCCCCTCTCCCCGGAAAACCCCCTGGTCTTCGTCGTGGGGGCTCTTCCCCCTCTGCCATCTCCCTGAGAGATGGCATTGTCTTTCCGCTATTGAATGACTATCATTCAAGTATGGAAAGAACTTTCCTGCCCCGCGCCGCCGGGCCCCTCCTGGAGCGGCTTCTAGTGGCCTGAGGGGGCTTTCCGCCCCGGTCCATCCCCAACCTTCATGTGCGTGGGTGCTGGGCCAAGCAGAAAGTCAAGTCGCGATTTTTGTGGGGTTCTCTGAACCCGGACAGGCACATAGCTAAGATGCAAGAGGAGTCGGCCCCCCCAGTCTCAGGTGTGTTGACCGATTACGTTTCGTTGAGCGTTCAAGTGCTGCGTCACCGTCTGCACCGCTACCGGGCGGTGGGGGCAGGGTACTTCCACAAGCTCGCCGTACGGGAAGATGGGCGTCTTTTCGCCTGGGGCCAGAATAACGGCGGGCAGCTAGGGGATGGGATACCAAAGCCGCGCCACGCTTGTCCAGGTTCAGGGCATCGCTGGGGTACGGGAGGCCACCGGAGGCTGGGACTTCACCGTCATTTTCAAAGAGGACGGCACGGTCTGGAGTGTGGGGGCGAACAATTGCGGCCAGCTCGGCGACGGCACCCATGTGGATCGGAACCCCATCGTTTTCGTGGCGGCTCCGTAGCGGAGCCCCGCTCTAGGGGCTTCACGCCCTTCCCGAAGGCGGGGAAAGCGGCCCCTGCCCGCCGGTGGGGGGCCCTGAGGGGATAGACCTTCCTTCCAGAAAGTGGTCCAGGAGCGCCGCCGTCTCCCGGGTGATGGGTGCTTCCAGGAGACTCCGGGCGAGGCCCGGCGGCACCCGGGGCCCGAAGAGATGGGGAAACGCCGCCCCGTCCTCCAGAAGCTCCCCCAGGCGGGCAAGGGGCACGGGGGGCTCCACCTTCAACGTCCGCGCCCTCACCCTTAGGAGACGGAGCTCCGCCCATCCAAGCCCCGGGGCCCCCCGTGGGGCGCACAGGTGGACCTCTCCCTCTCCCCAGGGAAGGACAAGGGGCGTCCCTCCAGGGCAGGGGGTGCTGGGGTTTCGGGAGGGGTTCGCCTCCAGGAGGGCGGCGAAGAGGAGTTCGGGAAGCTTTAAGGAAACCCCCTCGGTTAGAAGCCCGAAGGCGAGTTTCTCCCTCTCCAGGTCGTAGGCCAGGACGGGAAGGCGCCCCCTAAAGGGCTTCCCCGCGAGCACGCCCCGCTCCTCCCGAGCAAAGAAGAAGCGGAGAAGGAGCCCCAGCCTGGCCCAGAAGGGGAGGGGGGGCCAGGGGGTGGAGGAGAGGCGGGAGACCTCTTCCAGGAAGAGAAAGACGAGCCCCAGGGTGGCCACGTCGGTCCAGCGGAACCCTGCTCCGCCGAGGCTCAGAAGGGCCACAACGAGGAGGAGCAAGGGGGCTATTAGGGTCTGCCTTCCCTCTTTGTTCCGCCAGGCGAGGCGAAGCTTGCGCCATCCACGCACGTCTTTACTTACGCGGCCTCCACCTGCACCGGTAACAGAGGGCTCAAATCCAGGCTCAGCTTACCCGCGATGAGTCTCCGTCGGCACTGATAAAAGCTCAACCCCAGCCCCTCCCGTTGCCGCTCTATCAGCCCGTAGGCCACCAGCCCCAGCGCCAAGTGCGCCAGTAGCTTCCCCCTCCGCCAGTGCCGGTGCCCCGTCCACCCAAGCTCCTGCTGCAGCCCCCGGAATATTTCCTCAATGGCCTGCCGCATCCGTCCCCGAGCCCCACCACCCCTCCCGGTCCGTCCCGTAAAACTTCCCCCCACGCTTGAGCACCCCCGCGGCAAAGGCCAGCCGTGGGCATGGAGCCACTCCAGGACCTGCCGCGCCGCGTACCAGGCGTCAAAGAGCACCCCCTCCGGACGAAAGCCCGCCTCCTTGGCCCACTCCAGCAGGGCCAGGGCCAGGTCTAGCTTGCTCTCTTCTTCCCCGAAGTAGGGCAGGAAGGCCAGGGGAATCCGCCGCTTCCCGTCCGTCCAGGCCAGGACCACCAGGGAAAGCCCGTAGGCCCAGCCCCCTGTGGCGGTGTCCCGCATCTTCCTTAGGCCTAGCCTGCCCGAACGGTAGCGCTGGATGAGGACGTCATCAAGGATGAGGTAGCCCCGTTCCAGGCCGCCGAGGTCTCGGCAGAGCTTCAGGGAGAGCTCAAAGAAGAAGGCCAGGGGTTGGCCCAGGGCGCGGTAGAGGGTGTCGTGGGCGAAGTCTTGGCCCTCGGCCATGGCCAGGGCGGAGGTATTGATGGGGCTTTGGGCTAAAGCTTCTAGAGCGCGCAGAACGGGCCGTGGTATCCTCTTCATCGGGCCTCCCTAGTCACCGGGGGCCCATTTTATCCGCCTTATACCCGGGGAACGGCAGAGGGGGGTACACGGCCTCTCGCGGCATCCACACTTCCTTGCTTTTTAGACATCGCAATGCTAAATTGGCATGGATGATACCCCGACGTCTGCAGCCCTTGTTGGAAGCCCGGCTGGAGGAGGTCCCCGTGGTGGTGCTCACCGGCCCCCGGCAGGCGGGCAAGACCACCCTGGCCCTGGAGGTGGCACAAAGGCGGGAGGCCCTCTACTTGGACCTGGAGTCGGAGGCCGACCGGGCCAAGCTCTCCGCCCCCGAGCTCTACCTGGAGGCCCACCTGGGCCGCCTGGTGATCCTGGACGAGGTCCACCGCATGCCCGGGCTTTTCCCCCTCCTCCGCAGCCTCGTGGACCGCGCCCGCAGGCGGGGCCTGCGAAACGGCCTTTACCTCCTCCTGGGCTCCCTCGCCCCCGAGGTGAGCCGCCAGGCGGGGGAGAGCCTGGCGGGGCGGGCGAGCTACCTGGAGCTTTCCCCCTTTGACCTCCTGGAGGTAGGCCGGGAGGCCGAGCCCGTCCTGTGGCTCCGGGGGGGCTTTCCCGAGAGCTTCCTGGCCTTGGAGGACGAGGAGAGCTTTCGCTGGCGCATGGACTTCCTCCGGTCCTACGTGGAGCGGGAGATCCCCCTCCTCGGGGGGCGGCTTCCCGCGGAGGTGCTCCGCCGCTTCCTCACCATGCTGGCCCACCTTCAGGGGGAGCTCCTGAACGCCTCCGCCCTGGCCAGGAACCTTGGCCTGGACGGGCGCACGGTGAACCGCTACCTGGACTTCCTCGTGGACCTCTACCTGCTAAGGCGCCTGCCTCCCTTGGAGGCCAACGTGGGGAAACGCCTGGTGAAAAGCCCCAAGCTCTACCTGCGGGACAGCGGCCTGGTCCACGCTCTCCTGGGGATCCGCACTTTGGAGGACCTCCTCGCCCACCCCGTGGTGGGGAGGAGCTACGAGGGCTTCGTGGTGGAGAACCTCCTCCGGGTGCTCCCCGAGGGGGGCGAGGCCTACTTCTACCGCACCCGGGCCGGGGCGGAGGTGGACCTGGTCCTCCTCCTGCCCGGGGGGAGGTTCTGGGCCGTGGAGGTGAAGCGGAGCCTTGATCCCCGGCCTTCCCGGGGGTTTCACGAGGCGCTGAAGGACCTCAAGCCCCAGGAGGCCTTCGTGATTTACCCGGGAGGGGAGACCTTCCCCGTGGGGGAGGGAGTCTTCGCCGCTCCCCTCGGGGCGGTGATGGAGCGGCTCTGGAGGGGGTAAGCGCCCGCCCTCGGGTTTCGCGACCCGAGTCTATCCGGCCACGCTAGCAAGGTGGCGAGCCGGGCGGCGAGGCCCTCCAGGACCTCCCGGAGTTCGTAGATCTCCCGGATGGCCTCGAGGTCGGGCTTGGGGACGATGTGAGAGGCTGTCGTAAAAGTCCTCCACGAGGAGCTAGGCGGCCCTAGCCAGCCGCTTCACCAACAAGCGTAGCATGCCCAGATGCACCCAGGCCTCGCTCACCCGAGGATTTTGCACAAGGTGGTCGCCCTGGAAGTGGCGTTTACCGACCGGTTGGTTACCCCCCATCTTAGGCCGTTATCCCCGGGTTGTCAAGCCACCCAAAGCCCACAAGTCCTCCTCGCGGCCTTCCTCTCCTCAAGTTCCTCCTTGGTCTTGACGAGAAAGAGAAAACGGGGTAAGGTGAACCTACCGACCGGTCGGTGGGCTATGGTAACGACGACGAGGGACCGCATCCTAGAGGAGGCCGCCAAGCTCTTCACCGAGAAGGGCTACGAGGCCACCAGCGTCCAGGACCTCGCCCAGGCCCTGGGGCTTTCCAAGGCCGCCCTCTACCACCACTTCGGGAGCAAGGAGGAAATCCTCTACGAGATCAGCCTCCTCGCCCTAAAGGGCCTGGTGGCGGCGGGGGAAAAGGCCTTGGAGGTGGCGGACCCCAAAGAGGCCCTCCGCCGCTTCATGGAGGCCCACGCCCGCTACTTTGAGGAGAACTACCCCTTCTTCGTCACCATGCTCCAGGGGATAAAAAGCCTGTCCCCGGAAAACCGCCTAAAAACCATCGCCCTCCGCGACCGGCACGAGGAAAACCTCCGGGCGATCCTGAGGCGCGGGGTGGAGCAGGGCGTCTTCCGGGAGGTGGACGTGGCCCTGGCGGGGCGGGCCGTCCTCTCCATGCTCAACTGGATGATCCGCTGGTTCCGGCCCGATGGGCCCATGCGGGCGGAGGAGGTGGCCCGCGCCTACCATGACCTGATCCTGAGGGGGTTGGAACGTGGAAGTGCCTGAGCACAAGGAGATCCGGGAGCTCGCCCGGAGGTTTCTCTCCGAGCGGGGCGGGGCGCTTAGGGCCTACGAGGAGGAGGAGGCCTTCCCCTGGCCTTTGGTGGAGGAGATGGCGGAGCTCGGCTTCCTCGGGGTCTTCGTCCCCGAGGCGCTGGGGGGAGCGGGGCTGGACTTCTTCGCCTACCTCGCCCTCCTGGAGGAGATGGGGGGGTGGGCCTCCTTGCGCTCCGTCCTCTCGGTGCAGCAGAGCCTGGTCCTCACCCCCCTCCTCGCCTACGGCACGGAGGCGCAAAAGGCCCGCTACGTGCCCCGCCTCGCCCGGCGGGAGATCCTCGGGGCCTTCGCCCTCACCGAGCCCGAGGCCGGCTCGGACGCGGCAAGCCTCAAGACCCGCGCCCACCGGGAGGGGGACTTCTACGTCCTGGAGGGGCAGAAGACCTTCATCTCCCACGCCAACGTGGCCGAGGTCTTCCTCGTCTTCGCCAAGACCGACCCGGAGAAAGGGGCCAAGGGGATCACCTGCTTCCTCGTGGAGCGGGGAGACGGGGTGAAGACGAGCCCTCTGAAGGGGAAGCTCGGCCTAAGGGCGGCGGACACGGGAATGGTCTTTCTGGACGGGGTGCGGGTGCCCAAGGACCGGGTCCTGGGGAAGGAGGGGGAGGGGTTTAGGATCGCCCTCTCCACCCTGGACACGGGGCGCATCTCCCTGGCGGCGGGGGCGGTGGGGCTCATGCAGCGCGCTTTGGACCTCTCCCTGGCCTACACCAGGGAGAGGAAGCAGTTTGGCAAGCCCATCGCCCAGTTCCAGCTCGTGCAGGAGCACCTGGCCGCCATGAAGCTGGACCTCGAGGCCGCCCGCCTCCTCACCTACCGGGCGGCCTGGAAGAAGGTCAAGGGGGAGCCCTACACCCTCGAGGCCAGCCTGGCCAAGCTCTTCGCCTCGGAGGCGGCCAACCGGGTGGCCTACCGGGCCATCCAGGTCCACGGGGGGTACGGCTTCTTTGAGGAGTACGAGGTGGCGAGGCTCTACCGGGACGCCCGCATCCTCACCCTCTACGAGGGGACGAGCGAGGTGCAGAAGCTCATCATCGGGGCCCACCTCACGGGGGTTCGGGCCTTCGCCTAAGGGGGGTGGACCATGGTTCGGTGGCTTTTGGCGGTGGTTTTCTCGGTGGTTCCCGTCCTGGCCCAGGTGCGGGAAGGGGTGGACCTTGGCGTCTTGGGGGCCTTCAAGGCCTGCCTCGAGGCCGAAGTGGCCCAGGGAAGGCTTCCCGGGGCCGTGGCCACGGCCCTGGACTACTACCGCTTCCTGCAGGCCCTCCTCAACGGGGGTACCTTGGAGGGAAAGCGGATCCTTTCCCCCAAGAGCGTGGCCCTCATGACGGCGGACCATCTGGGCCCCCTCTACCTTCCTTCCCTCCAACGGGGAGCCCCCTACCTCCCTGGGCCGGGGTACGGGTTCGGCCTCGGGTTTGCGGTGCGCCTCGAGGACGGCGGAAACCCCCTGCCGGGCTCCAAGGGGGACTACTTCTGGGCCGGGCTTTTCGGCACCTACTTCTTCGTAGATCCCAAGGAAAGGCTGATCGGCGTCTTCATGACGCAAAGCCCAGGGGGGCGGACCTACTACGCCCAGCTCTTCCGGAACGCCGTCTACGCTAGCCTGCGCTGATGGGAAGGCTTTCTGGGAAAACCATCCTCGTCACGGGTGCGGCCAGCGGCATCGGGCGGGCGGCCTTGGACCTCTTCGCCCGGGAGGGGGCGAGCCTCGTGGCCGTGGACCGGGAGGAGAGGCTCCTGGCCGAGGCGGTGGCGGCCCTCGAGGCCGAGGCCATCGCCGTGGTGGCCGACGTATCCGACCCGAAAGCGGTGGAGGCGGTCTTTGCGGAGGCCCTGGAGGAGTTCGGGCGCCTCCACGGGGTGGCCCACTTCGCGGGGGTGGCCCACTCCGCCCTCTCCTGGAACCTCCCCCTCGAGGCCTGGGAGAAGGTCCTGCGGGTGAACCTCACGGGAAGCTTCCTGGTGGCGAGGAAGGCGGGAGAGGTCCTGGAAGAAGGGGGAAGCCTGGTCCTCACGGGCTCCGTGGCCGGCCTGGGCGCCTTCGGCCTCGCCCACTACGCCGCCGGCAAGCTGGGCGTGGTGGGCCTGGCCCGCACCCTGGCCCTGGAGCTCGCCCGTAAGGGCGTCCGGGTCAACGTCCTCCTCCCCGGCCTCATCCAAACCCCCATGACGGCGGGGCTTCCCCCCTGGGCCTGGGAGCAGGAGGTCGGCGCCTCGCCCCTGGGCCGGGCGGGAAGGCCCGAGGAGGTGGCCCAGGCCGCCCTTTTCCTCCTCTCGGAGGAGAGCGCCTACATCACGGGCCAGGCGCTCTACGTGGACGGGGGCCGGTCCATCGTGGGCCCGCCGGGCCTGCCCCCGGGGTTTGGGCCCAAAGGAGGTGAGCGGCATGCCCATGTACTTTGAGGACTTTGAGGTCGGCCAGAGGTTCGTGACCGCGGGGCGGACGGTGACCGAGGCGGACGTGGTGAACTTCGCCGGGGTCTCCGGGGACTACAACCCCATCCACACCGACGCCGAGTTCGCCAAGAGCACCCCCTTCGGCCAGCGCATCGCCCACGGGCTCCTGGTCCTCTCCATGCTCACCGGCCTCAGGCAGCGCACCGGGGCCACGGACGGCACCCTCATCGCCTGGCTGGAGATCCGGAACTACCGCTTCCTGAAGCCCGTTCTCATCGGGGACACCGTCCACGGGGAGACGGAGATCGTGGAGAAGCGGGAGACCTCCAAGCCGGACCGGGGGATCGTGGTCCAGAGGGTGCGGGTCCTGAACCAGAGGGGCGAGGTGGTGCAGGAGGGCGAGTTCGTCACCATGATCCGCAGGCGCCCCAGGGAGGAGGCTTGAGCCCCTTCGCCCGCTGGTTCCAGGCGCGGGTTCTGCGGAAGGAGGCCGGGGAAGCGGAGCTCCTCCTGGAGGTGCGGGAGGAGTTCCTCCAGGGGCAGGGCCTGGTCCACGGGGGGATCCTGGCGGCCCTTCTGGACAGCGCCTTAGGCCAGGCGGTGGAGAGCCTGGGGGCGAAGGTGGTGACCGCCGAGCTTTCCGTGAGCTACCTGAGGCCCGTGCGGGAGGGGGTGCTCCTCGCCCGGGGGTGGGTGGTCCACCCCGGGCGCCACCTCCTCCACGCCGCCGGGGAGGCCCTCCTGGAGGGGAAGCGGGTGGCCTTCGCCAAGGGGGTGTTCTACCGGGTGGGGTAGCGGTTTATACTGGGTCCAAAGGCAAGGGGGTGGCTATGTTCCCGAGCACCATGATGGAGGAAGAGCTGAACCTCTGGGACTTCCTGGAGCGGGCGGCGGCGCTTTTCGGCAGGAAGGAGGTGGTCTCCCGCCTCCACACCGGGGAGGTCCACCGCACCACCTACGCCGAGGTCTACCAAAGGGCCAGGAGGCTCATGGGGGGCCTCAAGGCCCTCGGGGTGGGCGTGGGGGACCGGGTGGCCACCCTGGGCTTCCTGGTGGAGGCCATACGGGGCGAGCTCAAGACGGTGCAGCACTTCGTGGTCATGGACGAGAAGGCCCCGGAGGGCTACCTGGCCTACGAGGAGGCCCTGGGGGAGGAGGCGGACCCCGTGCGGGTGCCGGAGCGGGCCGCCTGCGGCATGGCCTACACCACGGGGACCACGGGCCTCCCCATCCCCCTGGTGCGCCTAAGGGTGGCGGACGAGGAGGGCCGCCCCGTGCCCAAGGACGGGAAGGCCCTGGGGGAGGTCCAGCTCAAGGGGCCCTGGATCACCGGGGGCTACTACGGAAACGAGGAGGCCACGCGGAGCGCCCTCACCCCGGACGGCTTCTTCCGCACCGGGGACATCGCCGTCTGGGACGAGGAGAGGTACGTTGAGATCAAGGACCGGCTCAAGGACCTGATCAAGTCGGGCGGGGAGTGGATCTCCAGCGTGGACCTGGAGAACGCCCTCATGGGCCACCCCAAGGTGAAGGAGGCGGCGGTGGTGGCCATCCCCCACCCCAAGTGGCAGGAGAGGCCCCTGGCGGTGGTGGTGCCCAGGGGCGAGAAGCCCACCCCGGAGGAGCTGAACGAGCACCTCCTAAAGGCCGGCTTCGCCAAGTGGCAGCTCCCCGACGCCTACGTCTTCGCGGAGGAGATCCCGAGGACATCCGCGGGCAAGTTCCTCAAGCGGGCCTTAAGGGAGCAGTACAAGAACTACTACGGAGGCGCCTGATGTTCCTGGAAAAGTTCCGCTTGGATGGGAAGGCCGCCCTGGTGACCGGGGGGTCCCGGGGGCTCGGCCTCGAGGCCGCCCTGGCCCTCAAGGAGGCGGGGGCCAGGGTGGCGGTGGTGGCCCGGCGGGCGAGCTTCTTTGAAGAGGCCCGCAAGGCCTTAGGCGAGGACGCCCTCTACCTGGAAGGGGACGTGCGGGACGAGGCCCGCTTGGAGGCCATCGCCGAGGAGGTGGAGGAGAGGCTCGGGCCCCTCACCGTCCTGGTGAACGCCGCCGGGGTGAGCTGGGGGGCCCCTTCCCTGGAGATGCCCGTGGAGAAGGTCCGGGAGGTCCTGGAGGTGAACCTGGTGGGGGCCTTCCTGGCGAGCCGGGTGGCGGCCCGGCGCATGAAGGAAAGGGGCTATGGCAAGATCATTCACATCGCCTCCGTGGCCGGGCTCAAGGGGGAGTACCCCGAGGTCCTGGACGCCGTGGGCTACTCCGCCTCCAAAGGAGGCCTCATCGCCCTCACCCGGGACCTGGCGGTGAAGTGGGGAAGGTGGGGGATTAGGGTGAACGCCCTCGCCCCAGGGTTCTTCCCCACGCGGATGACGGAGAAGGTCCTCCCCCGGGCGGAAGCCTTCCTCAAGGCCACCCTGCCCCTGGGCCGCCCCGGGGCCCCGGGGGAGCTCGGCGGGGCGGTCCTCTTCCTGGCGAGCCCCGCCTCGGACTACGTCACCGGGGCCGTCCTCCCCGTGGACGGCGGGGCCACGGCCCTTTAAAAGGGGTGCGGCATGGACTTCGGTCTGGACCGGGAGACGGAGGCGCTTAGGGAGAGGGTGCGGGCCTTCCTCGAGGAAGCGGTCATCCCTCGGGAGGCGGAGGCCGCGCGCAACCTAGATCGTCTTGAGGCCATCGCTAGGGAGCTTCAGGCGGAGGCTAAGGAGCGAGGGCTTTTCCTTCCCCACATGCCCAAGGAGCTGGGCGGGCTTGGCCTTTCCTGGCGGCAACTCGCCGTGGTCTTAGAGGAGGCGGGACGGAGCCTTCTCGGGCCACGGGCCCTAAACGCCGCCGCCCCCGATGAGGGCAACATGCACCTTCTCCACAAGGTGGCGAGCCCTGAGCAGAAGCGGCGTTACCTCGAGCCCCTGGCCGCCGGGGAGGTGCGGAGCGCCTTCGCCATGACCGAGCCCATGGGGGCCGGGGCCGATCCCACCCTCCTCAAAACCACCGCCCGGCGGAAAGGGAGGGGGTTTGTCCTCGAGGGAAGGAAGTGGTTCACCACCGGGGCCGAGGGGGCGGCCTTCTTCCTGGTCCTGGCCCGGGCCGAGGAAGGGCCCACGATCTTCCTGGTGGACCGGGAAAACCCCGGGCTTAAGCTGGTCCGCACCATCCCCACCATGGACCACTGGTCCTTAGGGGGGCACGGGGAGCTGGTCCTCGAGGGGTGCGAGGTGGGGGAGGAGGCGGTCTTGGGCGAGGTGGGGAAGGGGTTCGAGTACGCCGAACTCCGCCTGGATCCGGCCCGGCTGACCCACTGCATGCGCTGGCTCGGGGTGGGGGTGCGGGCCACGGAGCTCGCCCAGGAGTACGCCCTGAAGCGGGAGTCCTTCGGCAAAAAGCTCGCCGAGCACCAGGGCGTTCAGTTCATGATCGCCGACAGCCACATGGAGCTCCACGCCGCCCGCCTCATGGTCTGGCACGCCGCCTGGAAGCTGGACCGGGGGGAGCGGATCCGCCACGAGGCCTCCATGGCCAAGGTCTTTGTCTCCGAGGCGGTGAACCGGGCGGTGGACCGGGCGCTTCAGATCACCGGCGCCCTGGGCGTGAGCGAGGATATTCCCCTTTCCATCTTCTACCGGGAGGTGCGGCCCTTCCGGATCTACGATGGCCCCAGCGAGGTACACCGGGCGAGCGTGGGCAAGCGGGCCCTTTTCAAGGGGCTTAGGCCATGAAGGAAGCCTTGGAAGCCGCCCTAAGGGAAATCCTTGGCCCAGGGGAGGTGGTGGCCCTAAGGCGCCTCCCCGGGGGGGCCTCCAAGGAGGCCTGGGCGGTGGACTACCGCACCGGAGAGGCCCTGCACCCCCTGTTTCTCCGCCGGGCGGGGGGCGGGGTGATCTACAGCAAGACCCTGGCCTTGGCGGAGGAGTTCCGCCTCCTCCAGGTGGCCTGGGCCCACGGGGTCAAGGTCCCGGAGCCCCTCCACTATTTCCCCGACCTCGAGGGCCGCGAGGCCTTTCTCATGCGCCGCCTGGAGGGGGAAACCATCGGCGCCCGGGTGGTGCGGCGCCCGGAGCTGGCGAGGGCCCGGGAGACCCTGCCGCAGGCCATGGCCGAGGAGCTCGCCAAGATCCACGCCCTTTCCCCGGATGAGGTGCCCTTCCTGCAGCCGCCCTCCCTTCCCTCCTGGCGAGCGGCCCTGGAGGAGGCCTACCGGGACCTGGACGCCCTGGGGGAGCCCCACCCGGCTTTGGAGTGGGGCCTGCGCTGGCTCCTGGACCACCCGCCCAGGGAGCTTCCCCCCGTGGTGGTCCACGGCGACTTCCGCGTGGGCAACCTCCTGGTGGACGGGGAAGGTCTGGTGGCCGTTCTGGACTGGGAGTTCGCCCACCTGGGCGATCCGCGGGAGGATCTGGCCTGGCCCCTGGTGCGGGCCTGGCGCTTTGGGGAGGACGGGAAGCGCCTGGGGGGTGTGGGGGAGGTGGGGCCTTTCCTGGAACGGTACAACGCCCTCACGGGCCGGGACATCGCCGAGGAGGAGCTTTTCTGGTGGGAGGTCCTGGGGAACGTGCGCTGGGGGCTTGGGGCCCTGAAGCAGGCCCGCCGGCACCTCAGGGGGGAGGAGCGGAGCGTGGAGCTCGCCGTGCTGGGAAGGCTGGCCTCGGAGATGGAGTACGAGGTCCTTCACCTCTTGGAGAGGTATGGATAGGCCCACCTTGGACGAACTCTTGGAGGCCGTGGGGGAGTTTCTGGAGAAGGAGCTTCTTCCCCACGTGGCCGACCCCAGGCTCCGGTTCCAGACCCTGGTGGCCCTGAGCGCCCTGGGCATCGCCCGGCGGGAGCTCGCCTTGGGGGAGGCCCTGGCGGAGGAGGACCGGAGGGAGCTCGGAACCCTCTTAGGCCGGGAGGCGCCGCTAGGGGAACTCCTTCGGACCTTGGCGGCCAAGATCCGGGAGGGCCAGGCCCCGCCCGGAACCTTCGCCTTCCTCAAGGCCCACGTGGCCAGGAAGCTCAAGGTGGCCAGCCCCAAGTACCTGGAGCGCTACCCGTGAGAAGGCGGCTTCTCCTCCTGCGCCACGGGGAGGTGGACTACTTCCCGCAAGGGCGGCCCGTCCCCCCGGAGGGGGTGGGGCTCACGGAGCGGGGCCGGGCTCAGGCGAGGGCGGTGGGGGTCCTGCTCCGGGAGGTCCCCCTGGACCTCGCCGTGCACACCGGCCTCCGCCGCACGGAGGAGACCCTGGCCCTGGTGCTGGAAGGCCGGGCGGTCCCGGTGGAGGTGTGGCCGGAGTTTCAGGAGATCCGTCCCGGAAGGCTTAAGGACCTTTCTGATCCGGAGCGGGCCTTTCGCGAGGCTTTCCGTCCACGAGACCTTGAGGAGCGCTTCCTGGGGGGAGAGCGCTATAGCGACTTTCTGGGAAAGGTCCTTCCTGCTTACGAGCGCCTCCTCGCCCGCGAGTGGAACACCCTTCTCCTCGTGGCCCACGGAGGGGTCATTCGGGCCCTCCTCTCCTATGCCCTCACCGGAAAACCCGGCTTTCTTCCCATGGAGGTTCATCCCTGCGGCCTCTCCGTTTTAGACCTGGGGGAGGAAGGAACCCTTCTTCGGCTCCATAACCTTACCCCCTACGACCTACTGCCCCAGACCCGCCTCTCCACCATGGAGGAGCTTTGGCGAGCCTACTGTGGGGGACAACAGCGGTAGTGGGGAGGAGGCGGACCCCTGCCCGGAGGACCTTTGGTGAGGTCTCCGGGGGGTGATCTCTGCCCTCATCTGGTTTTACCCTCGTTTCTCCTATCATTCCCTCGTGTGCCCCCTCATAGCCCCACCCCGGCCATCCTCAGAGTATGGCCATCCTCAGAGTATTCGGCTACGACCGGGCTTCTATCTGGTGAAACCCCGCGGGGTCTTGACCCCCTGAACCTAGCGAAAACCGCGGTCCCCAGAGACTGCAGGCAACCCTTCAAGGCACGCTGGCGCGTGACCCACCAGCTCCTTTCCCCAGGGCTCCCGGGCATTTCCGGGGAGAGGAGGATCGGCTCCTCCTGGAGCTCTCCCTGGACCCAAAGACCCACAAGAAGACCCGCCTCTAGGCCATGATGGTCCGCCTGGCGGCCGAGGGTTGGACCGCCCTAAGGATCGCCAGCACTTCTACAAGGACCGCACCACGGTCTACCTCGTCCTCAGGCGCTTCTTGAGGGAGGGTCTCCGGGGCCTCGCCTACCGCAAACCCCCGGGAGCCCCCAGGAAGTTCACCCCCGAGATGGCCGCCTTCGTGGAGGAAAGGCTGGCCGAGGATAGGGTCTGGACCGCCCCGCAGCTTGCGGAGCCCCTAGCCGAGCGCTTTGGGGTCCGCCTGGCCCCCAAGGTGGTGGCCCGGCACCTCAGGGCCATGGGGTATGTGTGAAGGTGCTCATGGACCGGGCGCCTTTCCACCGGTCCCGTGGGGTGGGGGAGGGGAAAGGGGTGTGGCGGGGGCTGGAGTGTGGCTTACCTGCCGCGGTACAGCCCGCATCTGAACCCCATGGAGGGCGTATGGCGGCGGGTGAAGGGGTTTTTGATGCCGAGGCGGCACTACGGGAGCGTGGAGAAGCTTAAGGAGGCAGTGGTGCAGGCCCTAAAAGCCCTGGGGGGTGTGGAGTTGAAAATCTTGGGGGAGGGTACTTAGTCCAGGTAGTACTTGACCTTGCGGAGGGTGGCGATGGCTTCAAGCTCCGCCAACAGGCCCTTCAGGTGGGCGTCCACCTCGGCCACCGCCTCCACGTGGCGGCGCGCCTCCTCCCGTCCCTCACCCCCAAAGGCTCCTGGCCTTAGCGTAGCGCCGCAGGCGCTCGTCCTTGGTGACCAGCACCGCCCCTAGCCTCAGGGCCGTGGCCAGGATGAACCGGTCCGCCGGGTCCGGGTGGGGCAGGTCCAGGTGGGCCGCTTCCAGGGCGATCCCCGCGTCCAAGGGGACCACCCCGATCCCCCGCACCCGCAAGGCCTCCTCCAGCCAACGCCGGGGCTCCAGGGAAAAGGCGATCCGCCCCTTTTGGGCGAGGACCCCCACCTCCCAGGGGGTGATGGCCGAGATGTAGAGGGCTTCCCTCGCCCGGGCCTCGTCCAGGACCCGCACCAGGCCCTTGGGAAGGACCTTTGGGCTTGCCAGGTGCCAGACCCAGGCGTGGGTGTCCAGGACCAGGGGCCCCTTCACCCCAGGGCCTCCCAGGCCTCCCCGGTGGGCTCCGTGGGGTCCTCGTAGCGGAGGAGGGTGCCCAAAAGCTTCTCCCTGGGATCCTCCTCCCGGTAGGGGCGCACCTCCAGGACGGGGCGGCCCCGGTCGGTGAGGATGAGTGGTTCCCCCGTGGCTTCCACCCGGCGGAGGAGTTCCAAGGCGTGGGCCTTGAAGTAGGACTTGGAGACCTTCATGACCGTGGTCATTGTACCTGGTCATAATGCGTCACGGCAAGAAACCCTCCCCGAGCGCCACTCCTCCACCCTCTCTTCCGTGAGGCGGATGGCCTCCGGGGAGCGGGCCAACCGAAGGAGCTTCCTGAGGGGGATCTCAAAACACGCACCTTCGGCAGCGGTGTACCGCAGGCGTTTCTCCCGGGTTCTGAATGGCCGATGCCTCCTAGGTCCGCAGCCTCTTCCCGGCGGAGAGCGATGGGAGCAAGGGGTGGGGTAGAGGGCCGTGAACCCATCTCTACCCCCAAAGCCCCTCAGGAGGCTCGCGTTGAAGACCGCCCCGGCTAGGTGGGTTCCGGCGGTCATAGTTCCCTCCCGTATATGCTTTGGTATATACTCAAGGGGGAGGCTGCCCCGTGGAGTTTGACTGGGACGAGGCCAACGTTGCCCACATCGCTCGGCACGGGGTGCGCCCCTGGGAGGCGGAGGAGGCCCTCACCGACCCCCTCCGCCTGGTCCTCAAGGTCTGCTCCCAAAGGGGGGAGGAGCGCTGGGCGGCCCTGGGGGCCACGGAAGGGGGCCGGGTCCTCTTCCTGGTCTTCACCCGGAGGCGGGGCAGGGTACGGGTCATCACCGCCCGGGACGCCACCCCCGGGGAGAAAAGGCGGTACCGGAGAAGGGGGAAGTAGATGAGGAAAAAGCGCAAGGTGCAAAGCTTGGAGGAGATCCCCAAGTTCAGAAGCGAGGAAGAGGAGGCCCGCTTCTGGGCGGAGCACGAGCTGGACGAGCCTCTCCTAGAGGCCATGGCCCCGCCCCCGGAAGGCCTTCTGCCCCCTTCTCGCCCCAGGACGCGGGCCATCTCCCTGCGCCTGGACGAGGACCTCCTGCGGCGGCTCAAGGCCGTGGCGAGGAGGAAGGGCAAGGGCTACCAGACCCTCCTCAAGGAGTTCGTGCTGGAGAGGCTCTACGAGGAGGAGAAGCGGGAAGGGGTCATTTAAGTGCCAACCCCTTATCATCTCAACATGGCGGCCCCACTTCGGATCCAGCTGACCCCTGAGGAGGACCGGCTCCTCCTGGAGCTCTCCCTGGACCCAAGGACCCACAAGAAGACCCGCCTGTGGGCCATGATGGTCCGCCTGGCGGCCGAGGGCTGGACCGCCCCAAAGATCGCCCAGCACTTCCACAAGGACCGCACCACGGTCTACCTTGTCCTCCGGCGCTTCGTGAGGGAGGGTCTCCAGGGCCTCGCCTACCGCAAACCCCCGGGAGCCCCCAGGAAGTTCACCCCCGAGATGGCCGCCTTCGTGGAGGAAAGGCTGGCCGAGGATAGGGTCTGGACCGCCCCGCAGCTTGCGGCAGCCCTAGCCGAGCGCTTCGGGGTCCGCCTGGCCCCCAAGGTGGTGGCCCGGCACCTGAGGGCCATGGGGTACGTGTGGCGACGGACGCGGTACGTGCCTCTGGGAAGCCCACGGAGGAAGAGGTGAAGGCTTTCGCGGAGGAGGAAGAGGAAGCAAAAAGGGGGCGGAGGAAGGGGGTGATGGAGGTGGGGTACCTGGATGAGAGCGGGTTTTCCCTGACCCTTCCCCCTACCTACGCCTGGGGTCGGAGGGGGGAGGCCAAGGGGGTGCCCCGGGCCTGGGGTTCCCGGGGGCGGGTGAACGTGGTGGGGCACTTGGTGCGGGGACGGGAGGGGGAGCGGCTTTTCTTTGC
Organism: Thermus thermophilus HB8; assembly: GCF_000091545.1. Classification (GTDB taxonomy): domain Bacteria; phylum Deinococcota; class Deinococci; order Deinococcales; family Thermaceae; genus Thermus; species Thermus thermophilus. The sequence continues at coordinate 1,650 of NC_006462.1, read as the reverse complement.
CCTTTTGGAGGGGCCGGTGCGGTGGGAGGTGGTGCGGGGGTATCTGGACCGGGTGGCCGAAGGTTTGGCCAAGCCCCTGAAGGTGTTCATGGACAACGCGCCCTTCCACCGGTCCCGGGAGGTGGAGGGGAGGAAGGAGGCGTGGCGGGAACGGGGGCTTATGGTGGCTTACCTGCCGCGGTACAGCCCGCATCTGAACCCCATGGAGAGCGTATGGCGGCGGGTGAAGGGGTTTTTGATGCCGAGGCGGCACTACGGGAGCGTGGAGGAGCTTAAGGAGGCGGTGGCGCAGGCCCTGAAAGCCCTGGGGGGTGTGGAGTTGAAAATCTTGGGGGAGGGCACTTAGCTCCACTCAAAGTACTCTTTGGCCTGGGCTACATCCCGAGGATAGACCACGCCGTTGAGGTAGAGCACCCCAAGGGCGGCGGCGGCCTCTGGATCCTGGGCTTGGTAGGCCTGAATCAGGGTCTGCAGGGCGGTCTGATCCCCCGACTCCGCCCGGGCCACGAGTTGCCATCCCTCCTGGATGGAGAAGGCGAGGGCCTTGGTTCCGAGGACAACAACGAAGACCACAAGCCAGATGGAGGGGAAAGCTTGGTCATACCTTCCTTGCCTCATTCCCGACCTCCAATGGAAATTGTATCATGACCAGGGTTGTCCTTTAGAAGGCCTCGCCTATCAAGGTTACCAAGGTTCCCCTCTGGGAAGGAGGTGAAGGGAAAGGAGGATTTGCTGAGGAGGATATCTCAAAACTTGCACTTATGCACCCTGGGGATAGTTATGCTCGGGGGACCACTTGAAAGGGGCCGCCGGTTTCCCGTCTGATGACGGGTGCCATGACCCAAGCGGCCCTATCCCTACTTTGGACCATCCTGACCCTCATGCCAACCCCCCACCTGCGGGAATCCTTGAAGGCCCTGTTGTTCCTTTTCCTCACCGGTCACGGCAAGGCTAGACCTCAGCACAGCAAGACCAAGTCCCCCTCCGCCCTCTCCCGCTTCCTCAACCGCTACCCCTGGCCCACCCGCGCCCTCATCCGCCTGGTCCGCGAGGAGGCCCAGAAAGCCCTGGACCGGGCCAGGCGGAGAAAGGGCCCCAAGCCCCGCCTCCTGGTGGTCCTGGACCTGGTCACCCTGGAGAAGCGGGGCCGCTTCCCCCACCTCCCCCTCTCCTTGCCCAAGGTAGCCCTGACGGGCTGACTCACGGCAAGTGGGGCCTCCACCTCGTCGTCCTTTACCTCGTCTACGGAGACCTCCGCGTCCCCTGGGCCTACCGTCTATGGCGGGGCAAGGGGGAGAAAGGCCTCTCCCTCCTGGCCCTGAGCCTCCTGGCCTCTCTGCCCCTCTGGATGCGCCGGACCTTCCGGATACGGGTGGCTGCGGACGCGGCTTTTGGTACGGCCTGGTTCCTCTTTGGGGTGAGGCGGTTGGGCTTGGAAACGGTGGTGGGGATGCGGCGGGACCGGAGGCTGCGGGGAGGGGGAAGGCTTTTGGACCTCAGGCGGCAGGGGAGCCGGGTCTACCTGTGGAGGGAGCTGGCGGGAGGCCAGGGAGGGGGCAGCCCGGGTTCTCTTGCCCGAGCTGGTGGTGCAGGTCATCCTGCGGGAGCTCCACGCCCTGGGTCTGGGGCCGCCCGGGGGAGGGGGTGAAG